>JASFHJ010000168.1:0-4186 GCA_050123255.1 Dehalococcoidia bacterium | reverse complement strand
TACGGCCTACGCTATATAATAACCAGCGTCTTGTTTTATGATGTACGTGTTTTTATCTTAGCTGCGTTTGCTAGCATATGATATCGAACAAATGAAATTACAGATATTTTACAATCTTAGTATTACATTGATGAGTTTATACTAAAACGCAAGTTAGAACTGGTGTAGGATAGTAATTACATATATTGTTGTTTCGTACCAATATAAAGTAGAATCTGCCGGTTTGGGGGAGCATTTATGCTCCCCCATTTTTAGTTTTCTCGTTGGTTATATCACCGATTTATTCACTGATAAGACCATGTTCAATAAGGTAATGCTTGGCCACTTCGTCCGGTTCCATATCAACGTCCACCATGGCATTCAATTCCTGCCACACCTTCTGCCCTTCGGCGATTAAAGCCGGAGTAGCATCTTGCCCACCGCCGGGGAACGTTGCCACGAGTTCATTAATGATGTCTTCAATCTCAGGGTATTCGTCCAATATTTCGGAACTGACGTATGGCACCAGGTCATAGGGCGGCCAGAACGCCAGATCATCCTGGTAGACGTACCAACCGTTTTCGGATATTACCGCATCCGTACCGAAGGCCATGGCCACATCACACTCATGGTTTTCCAGTCCGAGTAGGGACGCCCCGGGAGCACCGGTCTTCAAAGAATCCTCCGGAACGGAGAAGCTATAATGCTCCTCCAGAGCCGGCAAGCCGTCGGGGCGAGTGGAGAACTCGAATCCTACGAAGGTGATTACTTCAACATCACCGGCGTTATAGAGCGCCGCCAGGTCAGAAAGGGTTGTTAAATTGTTCTCCTCAACGAACTCCGGCCATGAAACAAGCACATAGGTGTTATTGTTCCAGATGGGGTCTAGCCAGATAAACCCGTTGTCCGCATCTTCGTCCTTGACCATTTCATAGAGTTCGTTATTATCCACACCGGGCGTATATTCATGACCGAGATGAGTCATCCAGCCCGTCCCGGTATAGTCAGCAGCAATATCAATATCACCTGCTTCCATGGAACTCCGGAGAAGATCAGTAGACATATCGGAGACCAGCTCTACCGTAAAACCTTCGGCTGAGAGAAGTTTGGTCAGCATTTGCCCGATGATATACTGCTCGGTAAAGTTCTTACAACCAACGGTGACTGTTTTTGGCTCCTCGGAACACGCCGTTGTTGCGAAGGAAAGGAGCCCAATAATAAGTACTAGGCACAATAAAATAATTTTTTTCATTTTTTTACCTCATATAGTGTATTTTTTCATGTCTCTGATTTGGGATTTCTCTGTAATTATCACCTCCTCTCATGCATTTGCCTTCCTAATTTTAAGACCTCGTGAAGTAACCCGGTTTTCTATGAATTCCAAGACGACGCCCAACAGGATGGCGAGAATAGCGGTGGGTGCTGCCCCCTGTAAGATTAGCAACGGTTCCTGGGCGACTACACCGGTAAAGGTAATCACGCCAAGTCCCTTGCCACCGACCAAAACGGCAAGTTCCGCGGTTCCGACGGTCACAACTCCGGAAATACGCATACCGGTAATCATAACCGGGAGTGATATCGGCATCTCTATTTTCCAAAATACCTGCCATTTGGTCATTCCCATGCCCTCAGCCGACTCGATAATAGCGGGGTCGATGCTATAAATACCGGCGTAAGAGTTACGAATAATCGGCATCAGGCCATAAACAACTAGAGCGATAACGACAGTCAGGAAGTTGAACCCGAAATTGAAACCCCAAAAGCTCAGCGGCAATATAGCAATGATAGCAATTAGAGCCAGGCTGGGAATAGCCTGCCCGATGCTGGCCAGACCGATAACCGGTACCGAAAGCCGCTTAAAACCGGGCCGGGTTACGATGACGCCGAGAAATACGCCGATTAAAATACTGAAGATTAAAGCCCAGAACACCATGACCATGTGGTCATAGGAGTGTACCAGTATTTCTTGGTAGGTGAACATGCTGTAGATGCCTACCTTTCCGACACTTGTTACCCCGATAGTGGTGGCAACCAGGATGACCAGGATGGATATCAGGACGAAGCGGCGTCTCATGTGGTCATTCCCCCTGGTTCCGTAGCCTCGTGCAGCGTTTCCTGGATAGCGTCCATTGTCAGTATTCCCTGTAGTTTACCGGCTCCATCTACGATAGGAAGAGACCGGAACCGGCTGGCCAGCATTACCGAGAGTGCTTCGTTGAGGACAGCACTATCGTTAGCAGAAATGGATGATTTTTCCATGGCATCTTTAACGGTTCCCTTGCCTTCCAGACTCACCGCATTTATCCAGCCAAGGAATTTTCGCTGTCTGTCGACCACGGCCAGAAAGTCTCCGGCCGTCTCTACCAGATGATGTCGTACCGTGTCCATATTATCATCCAAAGTAGCTGTGGGAACGTTCCGGTTCATAACATCTTTAACCCGTAACAGCTGTAGCCCCTTAAGAGCCCGGTCGGCACCGACAAATCCCTCTACGAACTCGTCCTTGGGCCGATAAAGGATATTAGCTGGCGTATCGTACTGCACGAGCTTACCCTCTTTCATCAAGGCGATTCTGTCCCCCATTTTTATTGCCTCGTAAATATCATGAGTAACAAAAATGATAGTTTTCCTGATTTCCTCCTGGATTTTGAGAAACTCGGTCTGCAAGTCCACTCGATTGATAGGATCGATGGCACCGAAGGGCTCGTCCATGAGGAGTATCGACGGATCGGCTCCCAGTGCCCGGGCAACACCGATACGCTGGCGCTGCCCACCGGATAACTCCGCCGGGTATTTGTTCATATATTCCGCCGGCTCCAGCCTGACAAGCTTAAGAAGCTCTTCCACCCGCTGCCGCCTCTTTTCTTTACTCCATCCTTTGAGCACAGGTACGGTCTCGATATTCTGACCCACTGTCATATGGGTAAACAAACCTATTTCCTGGATAGCATAGCCGATATCCCGGCGCAGGTCACTGGCCTTGAGTTTCTTATTGTCCTTCCCATCAATAAGTATCGTACCGCTGGTGATGGGGATAAGCCGGTTAATCATCTTCATCGTAGTAGTCTTGCCGCAACCGGAAGGTCCGAGGAAAACGCATATTTCTCCTTCGTTTACCTCCAGGCTAATATTATCGACAGCCCTGGTCCCGTCAGGGTATACCTTGGTCACATTTTCCAGTTTTATCATGGTTATTTCCCTGCCTTCAGTCCTTTCGGTACGATGAAGCGTTCCAACAAAGCCATAAGGCCGTCGGCGATAATAGCCAGGAGTGCTACCGAGATTCCGCCTACGAGGATACGATACGCTTCAGCATTCCTGATGCCCCTCCATATCGGCTCCCCGAGTCCTTTGGCACCAATAGCGGCGGCAATAGTGGCAATCCCGATTATCAAGACGACGGCGTTACGCACTCCCGCCATGATGACGGGAAGGGCCAGCGGGATTTCTATCCTGAAGATTATCTGACGGTCGGTCATACCCATACCACGCCCCGCCTCTACCATCGCCGGGTCAACGGACTTGATAGCAGTGTAGGTGTTACGCAGGATGGGTAATTGCCCGTAGATAACGAGGGCAATAACGGTGGGATAAAAACCGAATGACTTCATGCCGATAGCGCTCAACAGCAAAATTAAAAGACCGAAGAGAGCCAGACTTGGGACGGTCATCATGATTTCGGCGAGATAGAGAACGGAATCGGCGAGGTGTTCACGACCACGGCCGGTGATATAAATGCCGATAGCAACGCCGAGGATGACGGCAATGACTACAGCTACCAGGGTTATCCAGAGGTGAGAGGTAACCCAACCGAAGAGTAAGTCCGGGCGTCGTTGAACAAATTCCCATGCTTCTAGCAACATAATATATCAATCTAAAGCGCAACAAACCCACTAAACGACTCCGCTAGAAGAATGTAACACTATAAGATTATACTAGCTATCAGAGCCGTTATTGTTAAACCGATATAACGGGCTTTGCGGATTTGTTGTAAGGTGAGCCCGCCCGGCAAATATATTGAACCGGTCTAACTGTACCTGTAACACTCTTGATGGTATTTTTAAAACCTCCTGCCTGTAAGTGTTCCTTTCCGCTTCCAACACTTTCTATTTCCCCTTTGCCTTCTTAGGCCCTTTCTTTAGGTAAGCAGCACTCTGTTTATAAGTCTTTTTGGATGTCTTTTTATTTCCCTTTTTCCCCATAGAAT
>JASFHJ010000167.1:0-4195 GCA_050123255.1 Dehalococcoidia bacterium | reverse complement strand
TACCAGCGTGCCGTTGGTAAGATGCTGGCAGAGCACGCTTTTTCCGGCATCGGAATGTCCTTCAACCAGGCAGAGCGAGCCCAGCGGAATACCGCCGCCCAGTTTTTCATCTACTTCCGGTACGCCGGTAACGATATGTTCTTTCGGTTTTTCGGCACTCATAATTAATCACCCCTTTTATGGTGAATCTATAAATATTACCCGTTATAGTTCAGGTTCATAGTTTTTAGTTTCCGGGGTAAGGTCGATACAGTACTCCTTACCCTTGCCGTCGCCGTTAGGGAATACCAGCTTCAGTTTGACCGGCTGCTCTTCCGGTTCTTCCGTTTCCCCGGTTTCTTCATCAAGAGACTCGGTTTCTTCCTCGGTCAATCCGCCCCATTGTGGTTTTACCGGATTAAGAGGTACATCACCGCCGGTGAGGATGCCGTGGAGCGAAAGCATGGAATTACTCCAGATTTCCGCCGTGTTGTTTTCTCCCGGTTTTTCCGACGTAATATTCGCCAGGTGCAGGATAACATCTTTCATTTCCGGCGAAAGATATCCGCTGATGCCGTATACTTCCAGGAAAGTGGCGAGCTGGTCGTCACCGATATCCCGACGGGCTACGGAAATCCAGCTGATAAGGTTTGCCAGCAGGTTGACCTTGGGAACCGACTGACCTAAAGCGTTATCCGGTCTCGGATAATCGACCGGTAATTCTTCCATCGGTAGCTCAGCATCGGGCATGAACGGTTCTTCTCTAAAGATATCCTCCACCATCTCGGGTTCCTCCTCGATTTCCTCTTCGGGTTCTTCGGGTATTTCCTCTTCATCCTCGGGTAATTCCTCTTCTTCTTCCAGAAGCAACTCGGATTCTTCGTTATCATGTACATGGGTACCGAGGTGACTTTCTTTTTTATCACCTGTATTAAAATCATCTTCTTTATCCTCAGATACAGGCTCCGGCTCGAGTTCTTCCTGAGCTTGATTATCCGGGGGTAACTGGAAAGTACCTTTCAGCTCCATGGTATGCTCGCCGGTGTCACCCAGAGCGGCCATGATGGTGGAGAATTCGGTTGCGGGGAGTTCCATGTTGAGCAGGTAGTCCCTGACGCTAACCAGTGACTGTTTGAGTTCTCCCTTGAGCAGTTTAAGCTCTTCTTCAATGGTTTTTATTTGCTTTTCGTCTTCCATGTGATGTTACCCCCTTTCGGCATCAAGCTCGTCACGGTGTTGGTCGCCCGCGGTAGAGCTACCAATCGGACTTTGTACTTCCATCAAATAGGTGCGGATATCGAGGAGTATGTCCTGCAGTTCCTCCTTGGTTTGTTGCAGGTCTTTTTCAATTGCTTCCAATCTTTCCTTCATTTCCATATTGCCTCCTTAGAACTGGGAAACGGATGTGAATAATGCCTCGGCTAACTTGGGGAGGATCAACAGGGCTAAACCGGATATTCCCGCTGTCATCCCCAGATTACTCATTATTTTATATTTGCTGCCGCCGTCCGCCATCGTCGGCGTGATGGCGTTAGCCAGGGTGAATACCAGCACCAGCGGTATCACCAGGTTATGCATCATATCCAGGCCGGACAGGTTGAAACTCGAAAGCGACTGTATCGACGGGGCCCCGTCTACCTTTGGCATAGCGTCCTGGGCATTGCCGACCATGTTGCCAAAAGCCACAATGACCTCGGTGATAAAAACGAGGATGACGATAACCGCGGTGTGCATGGTCATGCACAACCAGCGGAACGGCATGGATACCGTGCGGCGCCGGGCGCGGAGCAGGGCGACTTTATCAGCGTAGAAAGCCGCCTGTTGTCCCGCCTGACCCGCCGACCCGCCGACTTCTATAGCGTCGTAGAACATCCCCACGCTGCGGTGGGCGAGCTCGCTGCCGGTCTCGTCGATGAAAATGCCCCAGGACAGCTTCGACCGTATACCGGCCGTCAACCTGGTATGAAGCCGTTTAACCGTTGCCCGGAGAACATTAATAGCATCGAGGTCGAGACGCGCCAGGGCGGAATTAACCGTAGTCCCCAGCGCGTTGCAGACCCCGCCCAGAGAACGCAGGAACGTTCCGATTTCTCCGTCACGCCTGGATATTTTTCTTTCGTCTTTCATGGCGATAAAGCCTAGGGGTGTAACGACGACGGCTATTAAGAGTAATGCCAGACCGATGTTCTGCCCCATTACCATGAAAGCAGCACCGACAACAATAGCTACGATGAGTGTAGGTTTGAACAGCTTGTTCAACAGGTGCTGCTCCTCCGAGCCGGGCCATTTCAGAATAGTAGACTCCTTGGGTGAGACCACCCATATCAGCCATACGCCTATGGTGGTAGTGGCAACGGAGATAAACGCCATGGCGATTATCAACATTGTCTCGATTTGCCATATCATCGTTGATACGATGCCGATAACCACCACCAGTACCGCGGAAAGCACCAGCGATATGTAGGCGTCGGTCCACATCTTTAGTGATTCTAGGTGCCGGCCGTATTCGTTTTCGTAATCTTCGGCACGGGCCCTGGCTTCCCGGACGAGGAAATCGGCTTCAGGTTCTCCCGATATCAGGGAACTGGAGAAGCGGAGCAGCAGGCCCTTTACCTCTTCTTCTTCAAGCGGTTCGCCAACGGCACGGCAGGCGCGGGCGTAATCGTACTTAAGACGTTTGCGCGCCAGTTCTACCCGTTTGAAATATTCTGCGGAAGAGCATTGCAGTTCCGCCGACCGCTCGAAAATCTGGTCGCGGGGCACGCCGGCGCTGGCAATGGTGGACATGTAGGAAAGCTGGTAGAAAAGGTCAAAGCTCATCAGCCGGTTGGTCCCTTTGGACTTGGCCGGTCCGTCGCCTTTTACCAGCATTTGCCTGATTTTATCTAGTATCAAATTCCTGTCCTTCCATCGTTATTAAAACAGCCTATGGCGTGCCGATAATCCTGGTCTGGTCGCTGACCGCCAGAGAGCTGTCGTCAATTCTTATCTGCATATATCCCGGGCCATCCTGCGGACCGCCGCTATCGGTTTCCCCGTAATAGACAATTTCCAGATAGTCGGTCTCATCCACCACGGTATGACCCGGGAAATCGTAGGTACCGCTCTTTGTTACCCAGGTTTGCCCTTCAGTGGTGGTAAGATATGCCGCAGCCACATCGGTTGCCAGGGTAGTGCGTATAGCGCCGTCGGCTTTACGTATTACAATATCGATATTGAAATTAACGTCGTTATCGCTTTGGGGGAACTGATTGCCTCCCCAGGTACGGCAACGGTAGTACACCGTCCAGGTCTGCGCCGGTATCTGGGTGATCCCGGTCAGCGGGAACAACATCCGGGCATATCGGGATGTGTCATTTTCGTTATAGAGTATTTTTCTATCGGTTTCATCGGTAACGAAAGCGTCGGTGGTTATGGTCAGCGTGCTTCCGTCAGCCGGGCTCGATTCCGCCATCCGAAAATAATGCTCCCCGAGGATGGTTACGGCTTCGGAGTGGGGAGTAAGCCAGGTATACCCCGGCTGCTGTACGGGTAAATAATCGGAAACACCGTTATCCGTGGTTACGGTGATATCTCCCGTGGTGAGGTTGCCGGGCAGGGGATTAAGCCGGGCTAACATTACCAGTTCCTCCTGGGGATTCAGAAGGTCCGGCTCGAATATTTCCGGTTGTCCACCGAGACATATCGCGGCTTTCTGCCATTCGTTATCACCGGGAGTTTCCTCGGTGTAGGGCAGCCAGGTAGAATGATAAGACCCACCGGCGTCTTCGTAATTGATAATTAAATCCCACTTATCGAATTCGCCGATTTTTATCTGGCCGCTGTTATCTACCGTGACCCTTACCAGGTCCGACCAGGATAAATATTCGGTACGCAGCACGGATACCGATGTCCTCATCAATTCTCCTTCTCTTAAAATCATATTGTCATAGCTCTGGGCGGTGGTGTCCGCCGAGGTCAATATCCCCTGCGACAGCGTCATACCTCCCACCATTATCAAAGCCAGGCATACTATGCAGACGACTACCGTCGCCATGTTAAAACTCCTTTTTTACCGGTTGAAGTATGTCGATGCCGTTATACCGTCAGGCGTGGCAACAATCACCATGTTGGTGGTATTGGCGCCGACGGCGGGACTAAGCTGAGCGGTAAGAAGTATCGATTCGCTCTGGTTGAGTACATTCGGCTCGTATACTTCGGTTTCACCGTCAATCTG
>JASFHJ010000166.1:0-4210 GCA_050123255.1 Dehalococcoidia bacterium | reverse complement strand
CGCATTGAGCCAGTATTTTCCCGATATCCGTTTCGCCGGTGGTTTTCAGGTAATCCGTAATGGCCTGGCTGGCTAGTTCAACCGTTATGCCGAGGTCGCCGTCGCCCAGTTGTGCATCCAGTTCCCGCAGTTCTTCGGCGTGTGATTTCAAATCGCCGGAAACCTGCTCCAGTATGGCGATAATCCGGGGGGCATCGATATTTAAATCGCTCATTGCGTTCTCCACTGGAGTAAGAACGGTGAGAATGCCGGGGCATCGAGTAAGGTTTTGAATTCATCGTTCAGCCTGAGCAACGTCAGCGATGCTCCGGCCATCTCCATTGATGTGGCGTACTCGCCGATATAGTTACGGTATACTTTTATACCGTGGTCGCTGAGGATATCATAGGCTTTATTATAGATAATGTAGAGTTCTTCGGGCGGCGTGGCGCCGAGGCCGTTAACCAGTACCGCTACTTCGTCACCGGACTTTATAGGAATATCGTCGATAACCTTTTTAACGATAACCCCCGTTATTTCATCGGCGGTTAAGAGTTTGGAACGCTCTATACCGGGTTCGCCGTGAATGCCCATCCCCAGTTCCATCTCGTCGTCCCCGATGGTAAAGGTCGGTTTGCCGGCTGCCGGGATGGTGCATGGCGTAAGCGCCACTCCCATGGTGCAGGTGTTTTCTATCACGCTGTCGGCGACGGCTTTCACCTCGTCTAGGCTCGCCATGGTATCCGCCTTGGCGCCGGCGATTTTATACGCGAAAAATATGCCTGCCACGCCGCGTCGGCGGTCCATCTCCGGGCGGGGAGCGGAAGCGACATCATCTTTGGCGATACTCGTCTGCACCCGGATATTCTCCATTTCAGCCATCTCCGCCGCCATCTCAAAGTTCATTATATCTCCCTGGTAATTGCCGAACAGATAGAGTACTCCCGAACCGGTATCTATCTCGCGGGTGGCTGCCAGCATGTCGGCGGCGCTCGGCGAAGAAAAAACGTTACCGATGGAAACTCCGTCGACTAATCCCGGCCCGACATAACCGAGGAATACCGGTATATGCCCGGAACCACCCCCGGTACAGATGGCGACTTTGCCTTTGACGGGCGCATCGGCCCGGACGAGGGCGCGCTGGCTGTCTTTAGCCATGCGGAAATGGTAGGGATGAGCTTTGAGGATACCGGAGATGGTTTCTTCAACTACCTGATAGGGGTCGTTGATCAGCTTTTTCATTTTTCTGTCCTTTCCCTGTTTACAGATGAATTAGCGAGACATAATAAACCACGGGTAAAGTTACCGCTATGAATATCATGTATCTCATGATATATTAGGATGTAGTTAAACTTTACAGGAACTGCATCTAAAAGTGAAGATATGGTGGGCTTGGCTGGACTCGAACCAGCGACCCCTATCTTATCAGGATAGTGCTCTAACCGACTGAGCTACAAGCCCGTTAAATAACATTGTAGAATAATGAAAGCTAGCTAGTCAATATAACCGACGGTTTTTCGTTTTGGCTTAAGAAAGCCCCGGACTGTCGTGTCTTTGTCCGGACTAATCTCGCTGGATTTCAACCATTTCAATTTCGAATGTCAGTTTTTTACCGGCTAATTCATGGTTGGCATCAACGACGATATACTCATCGGTGGCTTCAACGATTGGTTTCGGAGAAGGATTATTGCCCACCGTTACCAGGTCGCCCACCTGGGCGTTTTTAAGACTCTCCGGCAGATCGGAGCGGTTGAATTTAATCATAAGGTCACCGCGGATCGGTCCGTAAGCTTCCTCCGGCGGCAGGGTGACCGTCTTTGTGTCGCCTTCCTTCATCCCCTTGACGGCGTTATCGAACCCGGATATCATCTCCCCCGCCCCCACAGTGAACTCCAGCGGCTGGCCGCGGTCGTGAGAGGAATCGAACTTGGTGCCGTCGGTCAGGGTACCGGTGTAATGGACGGTAACATGGTCGCCGTCCCGGGCTATCAGTTCCTCCCCGCCGCACCCCGCTGCCAGTATAAAGGCAGCTATCAAGATGCATATCAACAATATGCGCGCGATCTTCATGAAAACAGGCCTTTCTTCTGGAAGTCTTTCCAGTGAAATGATACCACGAATACCTCCCCGAGATAAAATCGGGGGTTCTTTCCTTTGTCTAATCCGCCGATTTCATCGGTATATTTATTAATTTCGGCATGTCCTCCGGTGCAGGCTCGGCGCCAATTGTAAATGTGATTTCGGTAATGGTATCCTTGCCCACCTGGATGCTCTCACGACCCAGACCGTTGCCGTTTTCGCTGTAGTATTCGATTGTCTAGGTACCGGTACGCACGTTCCTCAACGTAAAGCTGCCGTTATCCTCCACCCGGAAAATCGCCGCCGGTTGTCCGCTCCGCCCCGCCCTGACAGCCACGTTGGTTGCCGGGGTACCGTCCTCGTCCAGAACCTGTCCCGCCACCGAGCCCCGGGGTTGATTGCAGCCGGTCAGCACCAGGATAATAATGATTGATATTATAGTCGGTATCTGCCATATCGGAAAGCACTGGCGCCTCATGGCTTCTCTCCCCGGAAAGTACCGCAGGCTAATAAGAACACTTCGCCGCTGTAGCCAAGGTCCAGGCTGAAGTTGTGCTTCCCGGCCAGTTCCGACATGTCGTCCGGGGTGAAATATCTTTTCAATATCCTGAACTGGCGTCCGTCTTTGAGGTAACGCGTATGCGTGCCGTATTTGCGAAAGGCGAACGACTCTACCATTTCGTTCCAGATATTATCGATGAATATGAAGCTCCCGCCGGGATTTACGGCGGCCCGTATGCTTTCCAGCAGGCCGTCGATTTCTTCATCGGAGAAGTGACTTATCAGGAATGCTATCAGTACGGTGTCGAATTTTTGCGGGGTAAACCGGTGACTGAAGATGTCGGCGCGGAGCACCTCCGTCTTATCGGCTATGCCCAGCTCCGCTATCTTTTTCCGGCATTCGCTCAGTACGTTCTCCGATTGGTCAACGAGTGTGATGCGAGGGCAGTCCTTGTAGTAGTAGGGCAGCCAGTAACCCGTACCGCAGGCCACGTCCAGGATGCTTCCCTTGACATAATCCGGCAGGATTTCCTTTATCTCGGCGATTTCTTTACGTATCAATGCCGGGTCTATTTTCCTGGCTGACGTATGCCCGTCGTAGAACTCCTCGTACTCCGGCGCTCTCTCGTTGTAGTAGTCGAATAGTTCCTGTTTGTTTAATGTTTCCATGACGTATCAATGATAGCATGAATAAATAGGGGAGGGAAGCCGCCGATGCCCCTTAGCCCGCCCAAATTGTCATTGCGAGGAGCGCCGCGACGCGGCAATCTCAAATAACATGAAAACCAGCCGGTCGCCCTTTCGTCATCAGCGACTTTTCAGTCCGAACTGGGCGAAAGCCAGGGTAACCAGCCCCACGAAGTCCACCGAGGCGAATATGATGGTACGCGTTGAAGTATGCTCCCAGACGAACTCGTTCAGCAGCAGTCCGGCGGTGCCGATAATGATGAGGATATACCCGTCCAGTTTAAGGAAGTTACGCAGATTCATCTGGCATGATTATAGCATGGTTATCTGGAAATGAGGTAGCCCCTTATCCCCGCCCGTACTGTCATTGCGAGGAGCGCGGCGACGCGGCAATCTTACCCCCTTCATTCCCCACCCCGGTTTAAAATATCGGCCTGCCCACCGAAGCTTTAGCGTAGGTTGAGGCCACCCTCGGGGCATCAGCGTGTCAGGCCACAGGCTACTTTTTATCCTTTGGCATCTGTATACCGGGTGTGGATGCTAATTCCTTTATCAGTTTATATCTATGCCTGTCTTTTTTCAGTAATTCTCTCACGGCCTCGTTAACCAGGTCTGATAATGACCGGGATACCGCGATAGCTTTCAAACGCAGGGCTTTATGCAGGTCAGGGTCCAGATAGACGGTAGTCCTCTTGGTTGGAGTGGCCATCATAACACCTCCTGAATAGTGACATTATAACATTATAATGTTGTGATGTTACAATGTTTGGAAAATAATGTGACTGACCTCGTCCCCAAACCGTCCTCGGGACGTAAGTTCAGATTGACCGGACCGATATCAAGTTTTAAGATAGACTATTGAGAACGGCAAAGGGGAGGAAGATGAAAAAAGGATTTATTGTACTAATATGTGGATTGGTTTTAACATTATTTACTTCAGGATGCACAGGTTCATCCTCCGGGT
>JASFHJ010000165.1:0-4213 GCA_050123255.1 Dehalococcoidia bacterium | reverse complement strand
GTGGCGCCTCTGGCGGTACTGGCTGAACTGACCTTGCCTTTCTGTAAAATCGGCGGATGCTTTATTGCTCAGAAGAAGGGTGATATCCGGGAAGAGATTACGGGTTCCACCAAAGCTATAGATACACTGGGCGGCAAACTCAACGATAAGATTGACGTAGAACTCGATGAATTTAACGACGGTCGGTATCTGGTCGTATTTGAGAAGATACGGGAAACTCCGTTAAAATATCCCCGCCGCTCCGGTATTCCCGCTAAACGACCACTTTCTTAAAGCAGGTGACCGTGCTTATCTTGCAAATCAATGACCAGTTTTTTGGCTTCTTTGTCCTTTTTAATTTTCCCGATGTACAGACGTAAATTCTTGATGGTGTCCCTTACGTCTTTGGGATCGGGATCGCGCATATCCAGCAGCGATATTGCTTTTTCCTTATAACGGCGCTTTATACGGGTTTCCCACCGCATTAGAAAATAAAACAGGCCTGCCAAAGCTAAGATAATTATTACAAATACTGCTATATCCATAAAATTTTACCTGTAATATTTACAATTTACTCTGTTTTGGTTATTTGTTGCAGTTAAAATGTATCCTGTTTTTCATTATGCTGTCAAGAACCGGCTTAATCTTGATAACCGACAATAACAAGAGTAAAATATTAGTATTAATCCGGGAAAGAGGTGGGCATTATGGAGACCGGGACATGGAAGGTAAAAACAGGACTGGCGCAGATGCTTAAGGGCGGCGTTATCATGGATGTGGTGACACCGGAACACGCCAAAATAGCCGAAGAAGCCGGTGCCTGTGCCGTTATGGCGCTGGAACGGGTCCCGGCAGACATACGCGCCGCCGGCGGGGTTGCCCGGATGGCTGATCCTACTATCATCGAAGCAATTGTGAAAGCCGTAACCATACCGGTTATGGCTAAATGCAGAATCGGACATTTTGTGGAAGCCCAGGCCCTGGAATCTCTCGGCGTGGACTACATCGATGAATCTGAGGTATTGACTCCCGCCGATGAAAGCCACCATATCTGGAAGCACGATTTCAAGGTTCCCTTCGTCTGCGGCTGTCGCGACCTGGGGGAAGCTTTACGGCGTATCGGCGAAGGCGCGGCGATGATACGCACCAAGGGCGAAGCCGGTACCGGTAACGTCGTGGAAGCGGTAAGACATATACGGTCGGTCATGGACAGCATCCGGGAACTGGTAAACACCCCTCAGGAAGAATTGATGAAAAAAGCCAAGGAACTCGGGGCGCCCTTTGAGCTTGTCGATGAAGTCCATAATACCGGAAAGCTGCCGGTAGTGAACTTTGCCGCCGGCGGTGTGGCTACTCCCGCCGACGCCGCTTTAATGATGCAGCTGGGCGCTGAAGGCGTTTTTGTCGGTTCCGGCATATTCAAGTCCAGTAATCCGGCGGTCATGGCTAAAGCTATCGTTCGCGCGGTGACTCATTATAATGACCCGGCTATTATCGCGGAAGTTTCCAAGGATCTCGGCGAGGCGATGTCGGGACTGGATATCAAGCAGATTCCCCCCGAGGAACTCCTGGCAAAGAGAGGCTGGTAAAGAAAGGAAAAACTACATGAGAATCGGTGTCCTTGCTTCGCAGGGAGCCTTCGCCGAACATATCGATGTTCTAAAACAACTGGATATCGAAGCTGTGCCCGTCCGACTGCCCCGCGAATTTACCGGAATGGACGGGCTGATTATTCCCGGCGGTGAAAGCACGACCATAAGCCGCCTGATAGCCGAGTATCAGCTGGAAGACGAAATCAAGGGTCTGGTCAAGGATGGTAAACCCGTCTTCGGGACCTGTGCCGGGATGATAATGCTCTCTAAAAACATCAGCGGCAATACAACCCGTACTCTCGGTCTGATGGATGTCCGGGTAAAACGGAACGCCTTCGGGCGGCAGCGGGAGAGCTTTGAAACGGATTTAGAAGTACCGGCGCTGGGGAACAAGCCTTTTCCGGCGGTTTTCATCCGGGCGCCGCTGATTGAAAGTTTCGGTGATGATATAGAGATACTGGCAAAACTTCCGAATGATACTATTGTCGCTGCCAGGCAGGGCAAAATCCTGGTAACCGCTTTTCACCCGGAACTCACCAGCGACCTGCGCTTTCACCGGTATTTCCTGAATATGATTGAGGATAAGTAATAATCGATGGTAGAGGGTCGTTTACAAAAAATCATAACCGACGACATGGATGCCATGCTGGATATTCTGCCGCCGCGCATCCGTCAGCCGCTAAGCAAGCAGAAAGACCTGCGCAATCTACTGGAAGTTATCCTGGACCTGGGACGTCCGGTTGAAGCGCGTTTTCCCGGGCGTGAGATTATGCTGGACAGCAAGGATGTAGAAGAGGCGGATATCGACTACGTGGTTACGCGTGTGGGCAGCTTCGGGGACGATAACCGCGCCGGTATCGAACGCACCCTGCACCGAATATCCGCGATAAGGAACCGGCAGGGTCGTATCGTCGGGATGACCTGCCGCCTCGGCAGGGCTATCTTCGGCACCATCAAGATAATCGAAGACCTGGTGCAGTCGGGTAAGAGCGTTATGCTGCTGGGAAGGCCCGGCGTGGGTAAGACCACCATGCTCAGGGAAGTCGCCAGGGTGCTATCCGACGACATGGTGAAAAGGGTAATTATCGTGGATACTTCCAACGAGATAGCCGGCGACGGCGATATACCCCATCCCGCCATCGGCAGAGCCCGGCGCATGCAGGTTGCCACCCCGGAACTCCAGCACGCCGTCATGATAGAAGCGGTGGAAAACCACATGCCGGAGGTCATCATCATTGATGAAATCGGCACCGAGCTGGAAGCGCTGGCGGCGCGAACCATCGCCGAACGCGGCGTACAGCTGGTCGGGACGGCCCATGGTAACACGCTGGATAACCTGATGATGAACCCCACGCTATCCGACCTTATCGGGGGAATACAGTCGGTAACGCTGGGCGATGACGAAGCCCGGCGGCGGGGTACGCAAAAGTCCATATTGGAACGTAAGTCACCCCCGACTTTCGATATCGTTGTGGAGATTCAGGACTGGGAAAGGGTTGCCATCCACCCGGATGTCGGCGAAGCCGTGGACGCTTTACTGAGAGGTACGCCTCCCGGTACCGAACTGCGCTGGATTGATGAAAACGGCGAGGTCAAGATAGACAAATCAGCCGTCGATGATAAAAAACCAGCCGCAGATAAAACAAGTAAAAGAATCAAGCAATCCACCCGTATCTACGCTTTCGGAGTGAATAAATCGCGGCTGATGCAGGCGGCCCGGGATATGAATATCGACGTGCAGATCGTCGAGAATATCCGCGAAGCAAGCATGTTTATCACCTCGCGTAACTATTACAAGCGAAAGCCTCAGAAGATTAGAGATGCGGAAAATTCCAATATCCCCGTCTACGTACTGCGGAGTAACACCCCGCCGCACATGAGGCAGCTCCTCAGCAGTATTTTTATCGGCGGCATCGATAAACCGGAGTATTTCCAGGGCGCTATCAGCGAAGCCGAGGAGGCGGTTAATCAACTGACCGATTCCGACGAAGAATCGGTGGAACTGAGTCCCCAGAGCTCCTACATACGCCGGCTGCAGCATCTAATTGCCCAGCGCAGCGATTTATCTTCACGCAGTCTTGGTAAAGACCCCCAAAGACGGGTAAGAATCTATAAAGAGCAGAAATAGAACCTCTATAGTCGGATAAGGAAGGTATTATGCCGTTATTCATCACCTTCGAAGGGGGAGAGGGAAGCGGAAAAAGCACCCAGGCAAGACTGCTCTATCGTCGTTTAAATCAGTTGGATGTTCCCGTAGTAATTACCCATGAACCCGGGGTGACATCGCTGGGTAAAAAGGTAACCCGGCTTCTGAAATGGCAGGAACAGCTTGAAATATCACCGATGGCGGAACTGCTGCTATTCAATGTTTCGCGCGCGCAACTGGTCGAAAAGGTTATCCGACCGGCTCTGGATAACAGTCAAATAGTTATCTGCGACCGCTTCGCCGATTCTTCCGTTGCCTACCAGGGTTACGGGCGGGGGTTAGAAATTACGTTGGTTGAACAGGTCAACGACATCGCCACCGCAGGACTAAAGCCAGACCTGACGTTTTTTCTGGATATGCCCGCAGAGGCAGCGTTATCGCGTATAAAGAATAACAAAGACCGGTTTGAAAAGGAGTCGGCGGTTTTTCACGAACG
>JASFHJ010000164.1:0-4235 GCA_050123255.1 Dehalococcoidia bacterium | reverse complement strand
CGGGTGGTCCATCGCTATCTTCCCCGACCTCGACCGCGGCCAGGAATCGCTGGACCACCCGCTGATGTATATACCCTACCGCGCGCTGCTGCCGAAGAACGTGGATAACATGCTGGTTGCCTGCCGCGCCTTCTCGTCCGACATGCATGTCCAGGAATGGTTCAATCTTATTCCGCACTGCATAGCCTTCGGCGAAGCCGCCGGCACCGCCTCGGCGATGGCCCTCCAGGCCGGCGTCGGCATCAAGAACGTGGATATGAAGGCCCTGCAGAAGCAGCTTGAGAAACAGGGCGTTCCGCTTCCCGACGTCACCAGGAAAGTGGATTACAGGTATACCGGGCCCGCCTTGACCACGCCTCCTTTCGGCCAGCATTGATCCGAAGAGAAAGAGGATTCAAGGTCGGTAGAAAACGGGAACTCAGGGGGTAGTGTTCGACTACCCCCTTTTGATGGGGAGGTTATCAGCCATGTCTAAGACCATCATCGATCCCGAAAGAAAGATAAAAGTATTTCGCGAAGCCGATGTCGTCGTCATCGGAGGCGGCCCCGGGGGTATCGGCGCCGCTATTGCCGCGGCACGCAACGGAGCCAAGACGGTACTGGTCGAGAGATACGGACACCTGGGAGGCATGGCAACCGGCGGACTGGTAAATATCATCCCCAATCTCGCGGATATCCACGGCAAGCAACATGTCTTCGGGCTGGCGCAAGAGATGATCGACCGGCTGGATAAGCGCGGCGGAACGTCCTACCCGGAGAAACGGGACTGGGGCACCGCCGACAGAAGCATCGTGGATTATTATCAGGACGCCAACCTGGGATGGTTCTACCTGCGTAAAGACCTCGAAGGCAGGCCGAGAGTCCTTTATTCCGCCGTCGTCGACCCCGAGATTCTCAAGGATGAGTTCAACGACATGGTGCTGGAGTCCGGCACCGAACTCCTCCTGCATTCCTGGGGAACCCGGGCTATTACCGACGGAAACGCCGTTAAAGGCGTTATCTTCGAAAGCAAGTCGGGTACCCAGGCAGTCCTGGGTAAAGTAATTATCGATTCCACCGGCGACGGAGACATCTTCGTTTCGGCGGGAGCCGATTTCGACAACGAATGCGACAATAAGCGGCGCACCGCCTGGCTGGCCCTGGTCTGGTGGGTGACCAACGTAAACCTGAAAAAGTACGACGAATTCAAAGCGTCGCATCCGGAGAAGTTCAAGGACCTGATGCAGGAACTGGCGAAAATGGACGGTTACCCCGGCTTTTTCAAGGGAATCCTGAAAAACATGCCCGATACCGTCTGGTACCATTGCATGCAGCCGCAGCCGGAGTGCACCGACGCCATGGACGTCGAGCAGTTGACCCGCATCGATATCAGAGCCCGGAAAAGGGCGCTTATAACCTTCGAATTTATGAAAAAGAACATGCCCGGCTTCGAGGACAGCTTCATCATGCTCTCCGCCCCGCAGCTAGGTACGCAGGGCGGCCGCCGCATCATCGGGGAGTATGTTTTAACGGAGAACGACCTGGAGTCCGACGAGGTCTTCGAGGATACCATCGCTGTCTTAGCCAACAACGATTACGGCGAGATATCCCTCAACCATCCCGCTCTCTGCATCCCCTACCGCTGCCTGGTACCAGAGAAAATGGACGGACTGCTGGTGGCCTGCCGGGCTTTCTCTTCGAGCGATATGATAAACGAGACGTTTAATATCATCCCGCACTGCCTCGCTTACGGACAGGGGGCCGGTACCTCCGCCGCTTTAGCCGTTAAATCCGGAGTCGAGCCGCGTAACGTTAATTATAAAGAGCTGACAGACACTCTACGCGGGCAAGGCGTTAACATACCGCCTGCCGATGAGATGAAAAAGAAGGCCGTGGCAACAACCAGAAGCAAACCCAAGGACTTCTACTACCAGAAATACCGGGGACCGGATAACGATTAACGAATCCAGTGAATTATATACCTATTTCGCAGCCCCCTTGAGCTGTTTCTGCACCTCTTCGTAACCCATGTCGAAAGCCTTCAGGTTGGCGTCGATAGCCTTGGCGGGGACACGGTTCTTCACGACTTCCTTGGCAATATCCACGGAAACAGGCAGTAGTTCCGTCCCGAAAAGCGCTCCCATCATGACCACGTTGGTGGTCTGGATATTCCCGGCTTCGGCGGCAATCTTGCTGGCATCGAGAGCGATGACCTGTTTAGAGACCTTATTAAGGTTTTCCAGGATATCGTCAATCTCCGGATAACTGCTCTGTCCCAGGAAAACGGTAAAAGGCAAGACCCTGGTGGTATTGAGTATCACGATGCTGGATTTGGAGAGAAACTGGATATTCCTGATAGCTTCGGACGGCTCTACCGCCAGAAGGACATCGCAGGTGCCTTCGGTGCTCAGAGGCGAATAAATATCATCGCCGAGCCGCAGATTACTGAACACCGAACCGCCACGCTGCGCCATACCCAGCACCTCGGAGCCCTTAACCCCAATACCTCCCTTAACGGCGGCGGCCCCCAGCAGTTCCGACATCAATACTACGCCCTGACCGCCGACACCGCAGATTACTACTTCCAAAGCTCTTTTATTAGTCATTCTTCTCTCCTGATATTATAGCATCGTGGGGACAAACCTGGGCACAGACACCGCAGCCGGGACACTGGGTGCTGTCGATAACCACGTTCCCGTTGTCGGTGATGATAGCCGGGCAGCCGAGTAGATTGATACAAAGCCGGCAGTCGCAGGAAAGACAGCGTTCCGCCTCGCTGACTGCATCCTCTTTGCTCAATCCCAGGTCCACTTCCTTGAAATTACCCCGCCTCTGTTCCACCGGCAGCGCCGGCATATCGAGTCGTCCCGCCATACCGACCCCGAAAGTATCGACGGTTAGCTTGCTCTCGTACACCTCTTCGCCTTCGCGCCCGGTATCAAGGGGTTCGCCCTTGAGATACCTATCGATAGATACAGCGGCTTTCTTACCGGCCGCCAGAGCCCCGATAACCGTATCCGGGCCACTGACGGCATCGCCGCCGGCGAAAATACCCTCGATATTTGTCTGTAAGGTTACCGGGTCGGCGGCAATCAATCCACCGGACACAGCCTTTGAGAAATCACCGGTCAATAGCTGTAAATCGGGCTCTTCGCCGATAGACGAGATTATCAAGCCGGTATCCATCACGAATTCGGAGCCGGGTATTGGTTCCGGTCGTCTCCGGCCGCTTTCGTCCGGCTCTCCCAGTTTATTTTTAATGAACTCCATACCGGTTACCCTGCCACCATCGACAACAACCCGACCCGGTCCCGAAAGCAGGTGTATTTTCACTCCCTCTTTCTCCGCTTCGGCAATTTCTTCCTCGATAGCCGGCATCTCGGCGCGGGAACGCCGGTAAACGATATTGACATCCTTGAAACCCAACCTCACGCAGGTACGCGCGCAATCGATGGCTACGTTTCCCCCTCCGACGATTAACACCTTGTCTCCGTCGGGCACCTTTTCCCCCATGTTGACCTTCTGTAGGAAATCCGTGCCGTCGATGACGCCTTCGGCGTTCTCGTTGGCCACGCCGAGTCCCCGGCTCCTGTGGGCGCCGACAGCCATGAACACGGCGTCATATTCTTTATGTAAAGCGGATAGCTCCACGTCCTGACCCACCCGGGTATTCAGTTTTACTTCCACGCCCAGCTTGTTGATTATGTCAATCTCCTTTTCCAGGATATCGCGGGGCAGCCGAAACTCGGGGATACCCACCGCCATCATGCCGCCAAGTTTGGAGAACGCTTCGTAAACGGTGACTTTATAGCCCTCTTTCCGCAGCAGATATGCGGCCATGATTCCCGCCGGACCACCGCCGACAATCGCCACTTTCTTGTCTTTTTCCGGGGCGATGGAGTAGTCCTCGGCGATATTTCCGTAATCGACCGCAGCGCGCTTCAGGGCGTTGATGGCAATCGCCTCCTCGATATTCCCCCGGACACATTTCTTTTCACAGGGTCGCGTGCAGACCCTGCCGATAATACCGGGGAACGGCAGGACTTCTTTAATCAAAGCCAGAGCGTCGTCGAATCTGCCCTCTTTTATCAAGCCGACGTATCCCTTGATATCGATATGCAACGGACAGGTGGCCTGACACGCCGGAGGACTGCCGGCGACGCATTTCTCCTGGTCGACCTCGTAGGGATAGGTCTTTAAACCCTGGCGGCGTTTCTCACGGGCGTCCAGGATATTACAGAGCCGGCGGATGACCA
>JASFHJ010000163.1:0-4239 GCA_050123255.1 Dehalococcoidia bacterium | reverse complement strand
TGAAATCGCCGAAAGCGATGATAGCGTTATTGCCTGCGGCGGCGGGGTGGTTTTGAACAAGATAAACATTGACCGGTTGAAAAGAAAATGTATTATAATAAACCTTAAAGCGACCCCGTCGGTGATAGCCGCAAGGACATCGGATGGCAGGGGTGACCGGCCCTTGCTGGCTGTCGATGACCGTATCAATCAGATAAAGGAATTACTGAACTATCGCCGTCCGTTCTACCGGCGGGCTGCCGATATTGAGATTGATACGTCCCGGCTGGATATTAGTGGCGTAGTAAGAAAGATTGTGAGCGAGTTAGAGAAAAATGCAGGTAACGGTAAAGAAAAGCGAAGTTAAGGGAAGAGTAACCATCCCATCATCGAAGAGCCAGACGATTCGCGGTTTGATGTGCGCTGCGTTAGCCGACGGTGAAAGCGTGCTGGAGAATCCTCTGGTATGCGAGGATACCGATGTCGCGGCCGATGTGCTGGCTAAAGTCGGTATTCAGGTCCAGCGCAGCGGCGATGCCTGGCGCGTTCGAGGGGGTACTTTCCGTCCTCCGACTGAAGATTTACACTGCGGCGAATCTGCCACTACACTCCGGTTCATGACGGCTATTTGCTCGCTGATTCCCGGAAAAAGTCGGCTGGTAGGCGGCCCCTCGCTTTCCCGGCGCCCCGTGCGCTCACTGGTAGAGGCGTTGAAGAAGCTGGGGATTTCCTGTTCCATGGAGGGAAAAACCACCCCGCCCGTGAACGTTGAAGGCGGTACTCTTCGCGGCGGCGAAACCGAACTGCCGGGCCATATCAGCTCGCAGTTCGTGTCGGCGTTACTGCTGATAGCTCCCTTCGCTCGGAAAGAAGTAAACATCAGGTTGACCTCCAAATTAACGTCCCGTCCCTACCTCCTGATGACCACCCGTACTCTCAAGAAGTTCGGCATAAACGTTAATACCTCGCTGGATAAATTTGTCGTCCCGCGGCAGAGATATCAGCCGCAGACCTTCCCGCTGGAGGGCGACTGGTCATCGGCTTCGTATTTCCTGGCACTGGGGGCTTTATCGGACGGCATCGAAGTTGAAAATATCTCCACCGGCAGTGTCCAGGGCGACCGGGTTATACTGGACTTCCTCCGCAGCATGGGCGCTGCCGTCAGAGTAGAGGGAGACGCCGTTTCGGTCAGCAGGAAGGAAGGTAATTTGAAGGCGATAAACGCCGACCTGTCCGATTGCATCGACCTCTTGCCGACCATGGCGGTACTGGCGGCTCTGGCGGAAGGCACCAGTGAATTCATGGGAATCGAAAGGGCCCGTATCAAGGAATCGAACCGCGTTGTCGCCGTGAGACAGGGTTTGGCGAATCTTGCCGGGCTTGGTGTTAAGGTGCACGAAGACGGTAACAGACTTACCATTACCGGCATGAACACCCCCAGACCGGTGGATGAATCGAAGGATGAAGACGAAGAAGAAAAAACTGAGGATACTGCCGCGAAGACGCACGAACCGGTGACGGTAAATAGCCATAACGACCACCGTATCGCCATGGCTTTCGGCGTTCTCGGTACGGTAGTTGACGATATCACCATCACCGACGCGGAATGTGTCGCCAAGACATATCCGGGTTTCTGGGAAGATCTGAAAAGCATCGGCGGCAAGGTGGAAGAGCATGAGTAACAGCTTCGGTAAACTGTTTGTGATTACCAGCTTTGGCGAGAGCCACGGCCAATGTGTCGGTGTTGTTGTTGACGGCTGTCCCGCCGGACTGGACATGTCATTGGAGGATATCCAGCGGGAAGTGGATAAAAGACATCCCGGCCGGAGCGCCGCTTTTACCGCCCGGGCGGAGAAAAACCGGGTGGAGATTCTCTCCGGTATCCTTGACGGTTATACCACCGGCGCACCGATTGCCATGATGATTATGAACGAGGACGTCGACGACAGCGATTACGAACGTATCCGGCACAAGCTCCGTCCCGGTCATGCCGACTATACGGCTAATGTGAAGTACGGCGGCTTTGCCGACTGGCGGGGCGGGGGTATGTTTTCCGGGCGGATTACGGCCACCTACGTTATGGCGGGAGCAATCGCTAAAAAGCTGCTGGCTCACGTCGGCATCGAAATTATCGCCCATACGGTGGAAATAGGCGGCATAACTGCTGCCGCGATTGACTACGAAGCTATAAAAAACCAGTCGGAACAGGACCTGCTCCGCTGTGCCGACTCCGAAGCTGCGTTGAAAATGACCGAGCTTATATCCGGGGTGAGGGAGGCCGGGGACAGTGTCGGCGGCGTTATCGAGGGCATCGCTCTCAATGTCCCCGCCGGCCTCGGCGAACCTGTTTTCGAGACACTGGAAGGTGAACTGGCGAAAGCCCTGCTGGCTATCCCGGCGGTGAAAGGTGTTGAGTTCGGAGCCGGTTTTGCGGCAGCCCGCATGAAAGGTTCGGAAAACAACGATGCGTTTCGGGTAAAGGACGGGAAAATAACCACGTCTACCAACAACGCCGGCGGCATTCTCGGCGGCATCAGTAACGGTATGCCGGTGGTGGTCAGGGTCGCCGTCAAGCCCACTCCATCCATCGCCGTGGAGCAGGCTACCGCTGATATAGAGAAGATAGAAAATACGGAAATATCCGTCGGTGGCCGGCACGATGCCTGCATCGTACCGCGGGCGGTCGTGGCGGTGGAAGCGATGATGGCGGTAACGATGTGTGATTTTGCCTTGAGGGCGGGTGTTATTCCCGGGGTGATTAAATGAGCCTGGACGAATTTAGGAAGAAAATAGATGAAATAGATAATCGCATCGTTGAGCTTATCAGCGAGCGTATCCGCATTGCCGAGGAAATCGGGCAGGACAAGAAGGAAAAGAACCGGCTGGTAGAGGACCGCGAGCGGGAACTCCGCGTTCTGGAACGTGTCCGCAACTTGGCCCGGGATAACAAAATCAGCCCCGGCGATACCGCCCGGATTTACCGGCAGATAATCGATGCCAGCAAGAAAATACAGTCGGTAGAAGTCGCTTTCCAGGGAGAGCCGGGCGCCTACACGGAAGAAGCCGCCCTTCGTTTTTTCGGGAAGCTGACCGAAGGCCGTCCCTGTAACACTCTCGATGAGGTCTTTGAAGCCGTCGAAAGGGGGGAGGTACCTTACGCCGCCGTCCCGGTGGAAAATTCGCTGGAGGGAAGTATCACCCGGGCATACGATCTCCTGCTCGATTCGCCTCTGATGATTTGCGGCGAGCTGGAAATGCGAATCAGCCACTGTCTCATCGGCGGTTCCGGCGCCGGACTCGACGATATCAAGAAGGTCTATTCCCACCCGCAGGCTCTGGGGCAGTCTCGTAATTTCCTCGGTCACCTCAACGCCGAATTGATCCCTGAATCCGATACCGCCGGCAGCGTCAGGATGATAAAAGAGAAGAATCTCACCGACAGCGCCGCGGTAGCCAGCGCCCGGGCGGCGGAAATATACGGTATGAAGGTGATTGCCAGCGAGATTGAGGATAATCCTCATAATTTTACCCGGTTTTTCATCCTTTCCCGGGACGATGCGCCGCCCACCGGCAACGACAAGACATCCATCGTTTTTTCTCTGAAGCATAAGCCCGGCGCTCTCTACGATTGTCTCAAGGAGTTTGCATCAAGCAATATCAACCTGACCAAGCTGGAGTCGCGGCCCACCCGTCACCAGCCCTGGGAGTACAACTTCTACATGGATATCTCCGGGCATCACGAGGACGAAAACATCCGGCAAGCCCTGAAGAAGCTGGATGATTTGACCATCTTCGTCAAGGTACTGGGTTCTTATCCCCGGGCTACATAGCCCCTGTTATATCAGCTGCACATATTTTTTTTGAAAGACAGGCATACTATGGGAAAAACTATAGGTATAATCGGCGGCGCCGGTAAGATGGGCCGCTGGCTGACCGGCTTGCTGCTGGAGGATGGCTTTCGGCTCGTCATCGCCGATGCTGATGAAAAAAACCTGAAAGAGGCTGGTAATCAATCGGGTGTTACCGTTGCCCGTGATAACCTGGAAGCGCTTTCAGAGTCCGACTATATTCTGCTCTCGGTTCCCATCGAGAGCTTTGAAGACGTTGTCCGCGAAATAGGTCCCCGCGTGCGGTCGGAGCAGGTCGTTATCGACATCACCTCCACCAAGGTACAGCCCGTGGCAATCATGCACCGGCACGTAAAGTCGGGACTGGTTCTCGGTGCCCATCCGCTTTTCGGTCCGGGTGCCGCCAGCATTA
>JASFHJ010000162.1:0-4241 GCA_050123255.1 Dehalococcoidia bacterium | reverse complement strand
TGGAATTTCAGATGTTTTGTTGCCGGTCAGGTCCACATGGAGTATTTTACCCATCCAGCCGTGCATATATATTCCTCCCTGGAACAAAAGAAATCCGGTAGTTACAGTTTATCAGGGGAAGCTCGGAATTACCAGTATACTACTTTAGAGGATAAGCTTTTCCTTTGGGGACAGTCCCTAGCTGCTGTAGTAATTGCATGTCGGTAACATTCCAGAACTCAACCCAATTACCACCCTCAATTCTTACTATAATAGCCACGGAGATATCAATCTTTTTATTGGTCGCTGTAATACCTAAATACTCTCCCTGATGGGTTGCTTTCCAATTTATCAAAACGGCTACTTTATTTTTTTCTGCTATTAATTCCTTAATCTTGAATCTGATATCGGGAAAGGCGGTAAAAAAGGTATGGGCATACTTGGCGAGTTGTTCTTTAGATACGTCGCCGGTGGGAAGGTGCTCAACGTATTCTGGCGCGAGCATCAGAAAAAAGCCATCCAGGTCTCTCTTGTTCCAGAGTTCAACTGCGTGGCGTACCATGGCTTTGTTATCTTCTTCGGTAGACATTATTACCCTTCACTTTACACTTCTAATCACCCGGCTTCATTCCCGGCATTTTACCGTCCACCAGCGGCACCACGCAGATAACCCGGAGTAAATCTTTCGATGTGTTCAGGATACCGTGCTGTTCATCCGGCAGCACCATGATGGCATCGCCTTCGGCAATGGGTCTTTCCGTATTGCCGCTTTTAAGGACACCTGTACCGTCCACCACGAACAGCTCGTGTTCCCAGGCGTGATTATGATGGGGCGTACCCCCGCCCGGCTCTATTTCAAAAAGACGCATGACAAAGGACGGGGCGCCTTCATCGGGTCCGGCCATAACGTGCATGAAAGCACCCGGAGCGGCTTCCACACTCTTTACATCTTGGTAATTCTGGATTTTCATAAGACCTCCTGCAGTCGAGGTGAATTCCTTGCCAATTATTACCGTAATGATTATGCCTGTCAAGCAATTGACCGATGATTTAACGTCTGTTATCCTTTAAATTGAGATTGGTTAAAAATACCGGGGGTGAAAAATTGGACGACTTCAGTAAACAGTGGCAGCGCTGGTTCCCCGAAGATAAAGAAGAGAAACAGGAGCCACCCGCCCGGCGCCCGACGATACTATGGAAAATCCTGGGGATACTGGGTGGACTGGTAGTGCTTTTCATCGTCATCAATATCCTTAAGGGCTTTTATACCGAGTGGTTGTGGTATGACAGTCTGGGATACGGGAGCGTATTCGGCACTATCATCAAGACCAGGGTAGTAATCTTCTTCGCGGCGGCGGTTATTTTCTGCATATTATTACTGGGAAACCTGGTGCTGGCTACCCGGTTCGCTCCCCAGACCGAAGCGAAGCTATGGCCGTGGGCGCTGGTAAGTCGTCTGCAAAAAATAATCCGCTGGAACGTGATTCTGGGCACCGCCTTCCTGAGCTTCATCTTTGGGATTATCGCCCAGGGGAACTGGCTGACGATTCTCCGCTTTTTCAACTGGCAGCCTTTCGGCATCACCGACCCCGTTTTCAATAATGAGATAGGTTTTTACGTGTTTTCACTGCCTTTCTGGCAGGCTTTCCGCGGCTGGTTCCTGGGCGCGCTTATCGTCATTTTTATCGTCACTCTGGTTACCTACGCCATCGCCTACGGAGCTCAACGGATAAAGTTTGATTTTTCGCGGAGGGTGATGTTCCACCTGGGCGGTCTGGTAATGGTCATCCTGGCTCTTTTCGCCTGGGGTTACTGGCTGGGTATCTGGGAACTGGTTTTCTCCGAACGGGGCGTGGTTTTCGGCGCCAGCTATGCGGATATCAATGCCAAGGTACCTGCCCAGTGGTTCCTCCTGGCTTTTGTTATCCTGTTCATGGGGCTGATTATTTATTCCATTCTGCGGCGTAAGCTGCGCTGGCCGCTTTACGGCATCGCCGGGTGGATAGTTGCCATTCTCATTATCGGGTTAGCCTATCCGGGGCTTATTCACCGCTTCCAGGTGCAGCCGAGCGAGCTCGCCAAGGAGACTCCCTATATCGGCTATAATATAGAATTTACCCGTGAGGCCTTCGGGCTTGACCGTATTGAAAGTAAATCATTCCCCGCCGAACCTTCGCCGTCCAGCCAGGACATCATCGATAATCAGGTGACGATTAACAACATCCGGTTGTGGGACCACCGTCCGCTGAAGGACACCTATAATCAAATACAGTCCATCCGGCTTTACTACGACTTCAATGATATTGATATCGACCGCTACATAATCGACGGCGAATACCGGCAGGTAATGCTTTCCGGACGCGAACTCTCGGCGGAGAAGTTAGCCGGCGAAGCGCAGACCTGGGTTAATCGTAAGCTTCAGTTTACTCATGGCTACGGTGTTGTGCTCAGTCCGGTCAATGAGGTAAGCGCCGAAGGCCTGCCCGACCTGTTATTGAAAGATATTCCCCCCATCGGCGATTTCGAGATGGCGCGGCCCCAGATATATTTCGGGGAGAAAACGGACGACTATGTAATCGTCAATACCAACACCCAGGAATTCGACTACCCCAGCGGAGATGAGAATGTTTTCGGGGAATACCAGGGCATAGACGGGATAAACCTGGACGGCTTCTTCCGGCGGCTGATGTACGCCTGGGAGTTAGGGGATATCAATATACTCATCAGCGGTGAACTTAATTCGGAGAGCCGGGTGCTTTATTACCGGAATATTCAGGAACGCGTTCATAAACTGGCGCCTTTTCTGGAACTGGATGCCGATCCCTACCTGGTTATCGTTGACGGAAAACTTATCTGGATACAGGACGCCTATACCACCACCGACCGTTATCCTTATTCCGAGCCTTACATCACCTTTACCGACCGTGTTAATTATATCCGGAACAGCGTCAAGGTAATCATCGATGCTTATGACGGCACGACGACCTTTTACGTAACCGAGCCGGATGACGCGCTGATTCAGACATACATGGCGATTTTCCCCGACCTTTTTGTCCCCTTCGATGAGATGCCGGACTCGCTGAAAGCCCATATCCGCTATCCGGAGGGCATGTTCAACATCCAGGCGTCGGTTTACCGCAAATACCACATGACCGATGTCCGTGTTTTCTACAACTCGGAAGACCTCTGGGCTTTACCGCGCGAAGTCTACGCCGGACAGGAACAATTGATGGAGCCCTATTACGTTATTATGCGCCTGCCGGATGAAACCGAAGAGGAATTCCTGCTGATGATGCCCTTTACACCGGTGAATAAAAACAACACCATCGGCTGGCTGGCGGCGCGCTGCGATGGAGACAACTACGGCAAGTTGCTGGCGTACGATTTCCCCAAGGACCGCCTTGTCTACGGGCCCAGTCAGATTGAGAACCGCATTCAGCAGGACACCGTTATTACCGAGCAGTTTGCTCTCTGGGACCGCGGCGGATCGCGGGTTATCCGGGGTAACCTGTTGTTGATACCTATCGGCGATTCCAATATCTACGTAGAGCCGGTCTTCCTCCAGGCTACCTCCGGCGGACTACCGGAATTGAAGCGGGTTATCGTGGCGGCGGGGGATAAAATAACCATGCGGTCGGGATTGATGGATAGCATCGAGGCTATATTCGGTGAGGGAGAACCATCCGTAGAACCGCCGACCGAACCGCCCACGGAACCCCCGACGGAGCCCCCCACCGAACCGGGAGAGCCGATGTCTCCCGAAGTAGCCGAACTCATAGAGGAAGCCCGTCAGCACTACGAGCAGGCACAGGAGAAGCTCCAGGCAGGAGACTGGGCCGGCTTCGGCGAGGAATGGGATGCTTTGCAGGCCGCCCTCGATGAGCTGGCGGCGCTGATAACGGGCGAATAAACCCCGATTCTTACACGGAGAGGTATTATGACGCTGCAAACGCGGGTTCTCCTGGACGGACTAACCTTCGGTGAAGGTCCGCGCTGGCGTGAAGATAAACTCTGGTTCTCTGATTTCTATACACGCCGGGTAATGACCGTCGACCTCGATGGTAAGGTGGAGATGGTGGCCGAAGTGCCGGGCGTGCCTTCCGGTCTGGGATGGCTGCCGGACGGACGCTTGCTGATAGTTTCCATGACGGAACGCAGGTTACTGTGTCTCGATGGAGAAACACTTGTTGAAGTCGCCGACCTTAATGAGCTGGCCACCGGCCCCTGTAATGATATGGTGGTGGATAGCCGGGGCATGGCGT
>JASFHJ010000161.1:0-4257 GCA_050123255.1 Dehalococcoidia bacterium | reverse complement strand
TACCGATATTTACGGGAAAGTCCCTGGTAATCTGCCAGTGACAACTATCGCCGATCGTACCGATGAAGGAGATATCTTTCTGTGGGAAGATATCCATAATCCGGTTTCAATGACCATCAAAGGCCGGCCGACCGAGCACGGCGTAGCCATCACCACGGTATACACACCACCGGAATTCCGTCGCCATGGCTATGCTACTACCTGTGTGGCCGCTGTATGCCGGGAAATCCTTGATGACGGCTATGATTTCTGCACGCTCTATACCGACCTGAGCAATCCCACGTCCAACTCCATATACATGAAGATTGGTTTCCGATCGGTTTGCGATTCCGTTGAATACACATTCGGCAAACCGTCTGTTTGATATCTGTATAGATAAAAAAACGGCATCAGTGATTCCCTGTGTCTTGATTTCACCTTTAACATTCACTATACTCAATAATGTGACTCACATCGGGAGGTGGTGGTAATGAAACGCAAATTATTCGCGGCCGGTTTACTCGTACTGACGCTGGCGCTCCTCGCGGTAAGCGGCTGCGACAGCATTTCGGGGCCTTCGGTACCAAGGAATACCAATAGCTCACAGCAGACGGGTATATGGGTAACCGGGCAGGGCGAGGTATCCGTTACCCCGGATATAGCTGTCCTAAGCCTGGGGGTTGAAGTGCAGGCAGATACCGTGGCCCAGGCCTACAACCAGGCCGCAAACGCCATGGACGATATAATCCGGTCCCTCGGGGACAGCGGTGTCGCCGAGGAGGACATCCAGACGGATTATTTCCGCATCGACCAGGAGACGGACTACCGGAGCTCGGGGCCGGATGTCATTGTCGGTTATACCGTTACCAACATCGCTGAAGTAAAAATCAGGGATACCGAAAATGCCAGCAGTATTCTCGATGCCGCTGTAACTGCCGGCGGTGATTACATCAGAATACGCAGCTTCGGATTTTCGGTTGACGACCCGACCATCTATTACGATGAAGCCCGGAAAGAGGCGCAGACAGACGCCCGAGAAAAGGCCGAACAAATTGCGGACAACGCTGGAGTCAAGCTGGGCGAGGCGACGTTCATCGCCGAAAGCACCAGCTATAGTCCGTATTCTATTAATTACGGTCTGGATATACCGGCGGTTGTAATAACGGAATCGCCTACGTTCGTCAGCCCGGGACAAGCCGAGGTAACGATTATCATACAGGTAGCCTACAGTATAGAATAATAAACAACGAGTGATTTCAGGAGGATAGATATGGCGACTATAGATTTTGGCGGAGTTAAAGAAGAAGTAATCATGCGGGAAGAATTCCCCATGGAGAAAGCCCTTGAGGTTCTTAAGGACGAAACGATTGCCGTAATCGGATACGGAGTACAGGGTCCGGGGCAGTCGCTAAATATGAGAGATAACGGTTTCAACGTCATCATCGGCCAGTCTAAAAATTTCATGCAGGACTGGGACCGGGCGGTTGCAGACGGCTGGGAACCGGGGAAAACCCTGTTCGAGATCGAGGAAGCGGCTACCCGCGGCACCATCATCGAGATGCTGGTAAGTGACGCCGCCCAGGGGCAAATCTGGCCGGATATCAAGAAATGCCTGAATCCGGGAGACGCCCTCTACTTCTCGCACGGCTTTTCTATAGTATACAAAGAGCAGACGGGCATAATACCGCCGGATAACGTCGATGTGATAATGGTCGCCCCCAAAGGTTCGGGGACATCGCTGCGGCGCAATTTCCTTTCCGGGGCGGGTATCAACTCCAGCTTCGCCGTATTCCAGGATGCCACTGGCAGTGCCCGGGAACGCTGTATAGCGCTGGGGATAGCCGTGGGTTCCGGATACCTCTTCCCGACGACCTTCGAGAACGAAGTTTTCAGCGACCTCGTCGGCGAGCGCGGTGTGCTCATGGGCGCCATCGCCGGCATCATGGAGGCTCAGTACGATACATTGCGAGCCCACGGGCACAGTCCCAGCGAGGCGTTCAACGAGACGGTCGAGGAATTCACCGAAAGCCTGATAAAGCTGGTGGCGGAGAACGGCATGGACTGGATGTACGCCAACTGCTCGGCGACGGCGCAGCGGGGCGCTCTCGACTGGAAACCAAAGTTCAAGGAAGCGGCCCTGCCGCTTTTCAAGGAGCTTTACGAAAGGGTTGCCAGCGGTGCGGAAACCAGGCGAGTAATAGAGATATGCGGTCGGCCCGACTACAAGGAGATACTGGGTAAAGAACTGGCGGAAATCCACGACTCCGAGATGTGGCGCGCCGGTAAAGCCACCCGCGACCTGAGGCCGCAGGAACCAGCCAGGAGCGGCGCCGACACGGCGACAGGAACGGGCGGACGGCAGACAAACTAATAACCTTATAATAATTTCATGTTATCGATGAGAGATGGGCTGAAGCCCCTCTCCTCCTTTATTTCATTATCTTGAATTAACCGGCAAGTTAGGCTATGCTAAAGCCACGGAAACGGGAGGAGAAGATGGGGGAAAAAGAAGGCCGGAATAAAGCATTAAATACCAACCCCACCGACTGGCTGCTGGAGCCGGACGATCCGGGGGTAAGATACCTGGCCCTGCGGGATATAGTCGAGGCAAACGAAAGAGAAATAAAAGCCGCCAGAACGAAAGCTCACCGCGAAGGCCCGATAGCGCAAATACTGGATAACATGAACCCGGAAGGCTACTGGATAAAGCCGGGCAATGTCTACGCCAACAAGTGCCGGGGCACCGTGTGGTCGATTATCTCGCTGGCGGAGCTGGGGGCCTCTATCGAGGAGGATAAACGCGTAAGGACGGCCTGTAATTATCTGGTCAACAACTCGCTGCTCAAGAGCGGCCAGTTTTCGCCCCGTTTGATACCCTCGAACATGGGCCTCTGCCTGCAGGGCAACATGCTCCTCTCGTTGATGGACCTGGGGTACGATGAAAATCGACTGGAAACCGCCTACGAGTACACGGCGCGTATAGTCACCGGCGAGGATGTCCCCCGGAAGGTAAACCAGGACGGCCTCGTCCCGGTGGAGGGAGAACCGGGGCCGTTCCGTTACTTAAAATATGCGGGACCCCGTTTTGCCTGCCACACGAATAAAAACATGCCCTGCGGCTGGGCGGGGGCCAAGGTAATGATGGCTTTTTCCCGCCTGCCGGTCGAACGAAAGACCAGCATTATCGAGAAAGCTATCGAGACCGGGGTTGATTTCTTCCTGAACAACGACCCTTCCGCCGCCGGTTTCCCCGGCCACAGATCCGGGATACCGGACGAGAGGTGGTGGCAGTTCCGGTTTCCCAGCTTCTGGGGGGCGGATATCCTCCAGATTGCCGAGGCTTTCACCGGCTTGGGATACGGCGCCGACCCCCGGCTGACCGGTACACTGGACCTGATTCGGAGTAAACAGGACGAGAAGAGACGATGGCTACTTGAGTACATCGACTATGCCCACAAGATGTGGGTGAAATACGGCTCCAAAGGAAAACCCAATAAATGGGTAACCTTGAGAGCGTTACGGGTACTGAAGCGGGCCGCACAACAAGGATATTAGCACACAATTGGATTCCCGTTTTCCCTTTTCTTGCCACTGTCTTATGACAAGTGCTAGAATGATAGTAGTCAGGTTCTTTTCTAGAAGGTATTTCCCATGTTTACCGGTATCGTTCAAGAGATAGGGACAATTGCCTCCCTGCCGGCCGTAGGGCTGGAAATCAACGCCGGTAAAATCCTCGAAGGCGTGGAGATTGGAGGCAGCATTGCCGTCAACGGTGTTTGCCAGACCGTCACCGGATTCACTGCCACATCCTTTACCGTGGACGTCATGCCGGAAACTCTGAAACGTACCAACCTGGGCTTGTTGAAAATCGGCGACCGGGTGAACCTGGAGAGGCCGTTGGGACTGGGAGGAGAAGTCGGGGGGCATCTCGTTCAGGGGCATATCGACGATACCGGAGAGGTGGCATCCACAGCCAATGAGGGCGAGGCGATTATTATGAGATTCAGAGCCCCCGGGGAATTGATGCCCTACATAGTCACCAAGGGTTTTATCGCCGTCGACGGCGCCAGCCTGACGGTGGTCGATAAAGACGCGACCTCGTTCAGCGTGTCCATCGTCGGTTTTACCCGGGACAATACCATCCTGACTAATAGAAGAATCGGGGACAAAGTGAACCTTGAAGCCGATATCATCGGCAAATACGTCGCCGAATTCACCAGGAATCCGGGCGGCGGAATAACCATGGACTTCCTCCAGGAGCACGGCTTTACCGTTAAC
>JASFHJ010000160.1:0-4270 GCA_050123255.1 Dehalococcoidia bacterium | reverse complement strand
CTTCGTTATAGGTGTCCAGTTCGTAGGAAGCCCGGGTCCTGGCCCACGGAGAGAAGGCGTTGCAGGTAATCCCGTAGCTGTAAAGCTCGATGGCTACCGCTTTGGTCAGTCCGACCACCCCGGCGTTGGCGGTGCAGTATTCGGCATGCTTGAGCACATCGCCCAGCCACGCCCTGGAAGTACAATTTATGATCCTGCCCCATTTCTTTTCCATCATATACGGTACGGCATGACGAATGGTGTTGAAATATCCCCTGGGTTTCACATCGTTCACCCGGTTCCAGAGCTCTTCGGTTATTTTTTCAATACGGCTGAACCCGAAAGAACCGGCGACGTTCACCAGGATATCGATACCGCCATAGGTTTCCACGGCAGTCTTGATAAGTTCTTCGGCCACGTCGAATTTTGAAATATCCCCGAAAAATGCCGTAGCTTCGCCGCCGTTATCTTTGATAGCCCGGGCTGTCGTACCGGCATCACCGGATATATCTTCGGTTTGTTTCAGGAACCGCTCCCTTTTCTTTTCATCCAGGGCGTTTAGCTGTTCGTCTTTAATAAGAGCCCTGGTTTGTGAGTTCCGGGAACGGTTGTTGGTAACTACTCTGGCTCCTTCGCCGGCCAGCCCGATAGCGATAGCCCTGCCGATACCCTGACCGGAGCCGGTGACCACCGCAACTTTACCCTTTAATGACTCGCCCATACTTGACCCCCTGATACGTTTATATACTATAAAGCGATCCACACCGCAAAGGCAGGACCGAAAATTACCGCCACCTTCCCCACCAGTTTAATCAGGATATTCAGGGACGGTCCGGCGGTATCCTTGAAAGGATCCCCCACCGTATCGCCGCAGACCGAAGCTTTATGTGCCTCGCTGCCCTTACCCCCGAAAGCGCCGGCTTCGATGTATTTCTTGGCGTTGTCCCAGGCGCCGCCAGCGTTAGCCATCATCACCGCCAGCAGGAACCCGGTCAGCAGTGCTCCCGCCAGCAATCCCGCAACGCTTTCCGGGCCCAGGGTGAAACCGAGTATAAGCGGCACCACGAGTACCAGAATTCCGGGAACCAGCATAGCCCTCAAAGCCCGGTTCGTGGCAATATCGACGCAGGCTACATAGTCGGGTTTGGCTTTGCCTTCCATCAGTCCTTTTATCTCGCGGAACTGGCGCCTGACTTCATTAACGATGGCATAACCGCCGTCGCTGACACCCTTCATCGCCAGGGCGCTGAAGATAAACGTCATCATACCGCCGATAAACACCCCGGCGATTACGTCGACGTTGGTAAGGCTGGCCGTACTTATGTCGGCTACCTCGAAGTAAGTTGCCAGCCATGCCAGAGACGCCAGTGCCGCCGACGCAATAGCGAAACCTTTACCCAGCGCTGCGGTTGTGTTACCTACCGCATCCAGCGCTTCACAGCGTTCTCTTACTTTGGTGCCCAGTCCCGCCATTTCGGCAATTCCCGCCGAGTTATCGGCGATAGGTCCGTAACAGTCCATGGACAGCAGCATGCCGAGATTGATCAGCATACCCATGGCGGCAATAGCTATTCCCAGCAAATCACCGAAAACATAGGCAAGTATAGTGGCAATCACCACCAGGATAACCGGCGCCACCGTACTCATCATGCCGGTAGCCATACCCTCGATAATTGTCACCGCAGAGCCGCTCTGCGCCGACCTGGCTATCTTCTTGGTCGGGTTGCGTTCCGCCGAAGTATAGTATTCCGTCGCCTGGGCAATCAGGAACCCGGCGACCAGACCGGATAACAGAGCCCAGAATAAACTGAACTCGCCGGTAAAGCCCCAGATGATGAAGAGACTGGCTATTATCATCAGGATATTACTGACGTATACCCCGGTGTTCATGGCGGCATGGGCTTTGGAAACCTGCTTCTCAAAATCGGCTTCTTTGATCTCTTTAGGTCTCACCGAAAGCGCTCCGATGATGGAAACGACGATACCGGCTGCCGCCAGGCACAGCGGCATGAACATCCCTGTTGTCGAATCCAGGGCGATTACTCCCAGTACCATCGAAGCAGCGATAGCCGATACGTACGATTCGTAGAGGTCCGAACCCATACCGGCAACATCTCCGACATTATCTCCGACGTTATCGGCGATTACCGCCGGATTGCGCGGGTCATCTTCGGGAATGCCGTGTTCGACCTTCCCCACCAGGTCGGCACCGACGTCGGCGCTCTTGGTAAAAATTCCACCCCCGGCTCTCAGGAACAGAGCCACCGATGATGCTCCGAAAGCAAAACCCAGCCATACATGGCTGTCATCCCAGATAAACGCCACTATAGCCAGCCCCAGAAGTCCCAGTCCCACGACGCAGAAGCCCATCACCGCCCCGCTGGAAAAAGCTATTTTCAGTCCCTTGGCCCAGCTGTTGATAGCAGCGTGAGCCGTCCTGACATTAGCTTGGGTAGCGATATTCATACCCAGCCAGCCTGCGAGCGCCGAGGTTACCGTTCCGATGAGATAGGCTACCGCTACCAGCGGTTTCGGATCTATAAACACCGCTAAAACGATAAATACTATTACGGTAAATACCGCCAGAGTGAGGAATTCACGTCGCAGGAATGCCATAGCGCCCTGACGTATTGCCTTGGAAATCGATTTCATCTGTGCATTGCCCTCGCTCTCGCGAAGGATAACCATCATGAGGTAGCCCACGAAAGCCAGACCCAGCAGACCGCCGAGAATTATTAGCAGCATTAGTACCCAATCTTCCATACGAACCTCCAGGTTATTATGAGTATTATAAACAAAAGAAAAGGAGGCTGTTCACCCCCCTTTGTTGTATATCAACTATTATGTAAACAAATACCCTCTGTCAAGTTTAAGGTAGTTTATCATAGTCATATCATCCGGTCAATTTTCCTGCTTATTTTAACCGACTCTTTAGAATAGTCAAAATATCTTTGCCGTACTTGTTCGCCCGCCGTTCTCCGAAGGCTTTTACGGAAAGCAGTTCTTTGGATGTCGCAGGATTAAGCCTGATAATTTCGATTAACGTGGAATTCCGCGCGATGATATTGGGAGTGAGATTTTCTTCCCTGGCTCTCCTCTCCCGCCACGCCACCAGCCGGTTATAGATGTCCAACTGCTTGCCTTCGAGGACCGGCTCTTCACCGGAATCTTCATTCGCGGTTTCTTCGGTTAGAGCCTCTTCGAGACTTGCCGGTATTTCATCGGGTATTTTACTTAATTTGGTTTCCAGGTCTTTCTGCCTGATTGCCAGCGTCAGGTCACTGCGGGTTCTTTCGAGGACGCCCCGCAGCATATCCGTGGTACGTCTCAGCCCGCCGGTTATCGCGTCCGGAAAGTCTATCGTCACCAGTGTGGCGTAAACATCATCCATAACCGTCAGCAATTCTTCGCCCCGGGACAGATCGCCCCGCCTCATGCTGTCGAGGAGATAGCGGCGGATTTCACTGGCGGCTTCACCGAGCCCGTTGAGATAGGCGGCGGATTCGACACCGATGCTGGCCGGTTTTGGCAATGATTTGCCATTGACAACAGCCAGGGTGATAACCGCTTCCGCCAGTTCCTTCTGAGCATCCCGGAGGATACCGGTACTGCTGATTTCATTGATTCCCCTTACGGCTTTCTGAGCTTCCGTAATAAGTAAACGAGATTGCTTGATCAACTCGGAGGCTTCTTTAAACTCCTGCCGGTGTACGGCGCGTATGGCGTTGCTGCTGAAGCGTATCGAATCGCGGCACAGCGGCAGCATCTTTTCTCTGGCTTCATCCTTTTTGGTCAGGCTGGTCCTGATTTCTTCGATTATCGAATCCAGATTATCCATGTTCACCTCCCTCGATTATCTCTACCAGCTGTCGGGTAGCTTTTTCGATATCATCGGCGCCGAGCACCGCACTGATAACGGCAATAGCGTCGGCTCCGGCATCGACTACTCCTCCGGCGTTATCTTTATCAATACCACCGATAGCTACCAGCGGCATACTGACCGCTTTCTTTATCTCATGTAATCTTTCCTTGCCGACGACTTCCGCCCCGTCTTTAGTTCCGGTGGCGAACATCGCCCCGACACCCAGGTAATCGGCCCCCTGTTTACCAAGAGTTGCGGCAATTTCCACGGTACGGGCGGAACAGCCAAGTATTTTGTCGGGCGGCAGTAAACGCCGGGCGACATCAGCGGGAATGTCTCCAGCGCCGATATGCAGTCCGTCGGCCTCTACCGCCAGGGCTATATCCAGGTGGTCGTTTATGATGAACAGCACGTCATTTTCCGCGCATA
>JASFHJ010000159.1:0-4273 GCA_050123255.1 Dehalococcoidia bacterium | reverse complement strand
AGGCAGCCTACCGCTGCGGCGATGAGTGGCTGGAGCAACTTCTGGCTTATCTTCAGGATAACCTGGAGTTTACCACGACTTATTTTAAGGAGAGAATCCCCGGGATTAAGGTAATCAAGCCGCAGGGCACTTACCTGCTCTGGCTGGATTGCCGTTCTTTAGGATTGGAAGACACGACTTTACAGAAGTTCTTCCGGGAACAGGCCCGGGTAGGTTTCGACGACGGCTTTGTTTTCGGACTCGGCGGTTCCGGCTTCCAGCGGATGAATATAGCCTGTCCGAGAGCTATCCTTAAGGAGGCGCTAGAGAGAATAGAAGAAGCGGTAAAATCGTTATAGAACCGGTGGATTTACTGTGTTAATCTCCACCCAGCCTTCTTTTAATCTCAGGTATGGCGGCGGCGGTGGCCTGTTCCCCCAGGTCTATCAGCTCCGGGGTGCGGATAAACTCGCTGGCCGAGATATCGGCGATATCCGGTTCGATGACCACATCGGCGCTTTCCAGGTTGGTCCTGGCCAGTGAATAGGTGGTGATGTAGATGGACTGTATTAAAACCTGAAAGATATTGGGGGCTTTATCGGGTTTTTTAGGACTGGTTTTAATACTCTGGCGATCGACCACGTCCGGGTTGACGTTAACGGCGATAACGAAATCGGCGCCCATCTGACGGACGACATCGACCGGTACCGGGGTGGTCAGACCGCCGTCGACCAGATATCTGCCTTCGTGTTTTTTCAACGTGAAAATGCCGGGGATGGAGATACTGGCCCTCAGGGCATCCGTCACCGAACCGGAATCTATTATTATCTCCTCACCGGTGGTTATGTCGGTGGCGACGCAGGCAAAGGGTATCTGCAGGTCTTTGAAGTCGATATGGCCGCCGAGGAAGGAAGCCAGCAGATTTTCTATTTTTTTACCCTTGATGAAACCGGTTTTGGGGAATGAGGGGTCAATCATCGGCACCCTCTTTTTCCACCCCGGGTCCAGGGCGTAGGTTTTCATGATGTCGGTATCCCGGTGCCGGGCGTAAACCGCGCCCATGATAGCCCCGGCGCTGGTACCGGCAATCATATCGATGGGTATGCCTTCTTTATGCAGCACCGAAATGACGCCGACATGCGCCAGGCCGCGGGCGGCCCCGCCGCTTAAGGCAAGACCCACCTTTTTCCGATTAGATGCCGGGCGGTCCGTCATTACTCCCAGAGCTCCTCGATGTCTTTATCCGCCTGTTCTTTTTTGGTTGTAGTATCGGTGCCGAGGCTGGCATAGTAGCGTTCGTTGTACTCCACCGGCTGGAAAGCCACTGGCATCGGGACGGCATGCCCGAAGATGAGCGCCTGCTGCTTGGGCGCCAACCGCGCCAGTACGGCTTTCAACTCATTTTTACCGGAAACACCGGCTAATACGCTGTCGATATCTTTCTCGTTATCGAGGAGGCAGGTCACCTTGGTGCCCATCTGGGACATTACCTCCTCGTCGATGCCGCTGGGACGCTGATCGATAACCAGCAGGCTGACGTTGTACTTGCGCATTTCCCGGGCGATAGTGCCGAAGATGGTCTTGCCGGCTACCTCCGGGCTGAGGAATTTGTGCGCCTCTTCAATGGTGATTACCAGCGGTTGCGGCAGGGCGGTATCGTTGGCTCTGGCTTCTTCTGACTTCTGCTGGTACCGGGCGTAAATACGCCGTGAAAGCATGTTGGCCACCAGCAGATAAGCGGCGATTTCGCGGTAGCGCCCGAATTCCATGACCACGCTGGTGCCGCGCTCGAGTTGATTGAGGATGCTCTTGACCGCATCTTCGGGGGCCTGCGGCACCACGAAGCCGAGTCGTTGAATGATGCCCAGGCCGCGTTTCAAGCTCTGGAAAGAGCTTTCGTGAATATTGGCTTCCCGGAGAATCTCGTCGATATCTTCTCTCGCCGCGTCGCCTTCTCCCAGGGAAAGGGTCTCGCGAAGCCATCCTTTCCCGAAGCGCCGGTTCAACTGGTAGGCGGCTTCCACAGCGAGGTCGGTGAGGTTCAACGTCGAGCGCAGTACCGCGATATCCTCCGGGGTTATCTCGTCATAACCTATCTGTACGGTAAAGTCGATGGGAACTTTACGCCGCGTCGAGTTTTCTTTATCCAGGGTAAAGATAGCGACTTTCGACTGCCCCCATTGTTTCAGTCCCTTGACCTTACGCCGGCTGTCCTCGCTGGACCCCTCCCAGCCGTATTCGTTGTGCATGTCGAAAATGAGGTTAACCGCCTGGCTTTTCTGCAGCATGCCGATAAGCAGGATGCGGGTGAGAAAGGTCTTGCCGGTGCCGCTCTTGCCGAAGATGCCGTTGGAACGCTTGACGAATTCTTCCAGGTTGAGGCAGAGCCTGGTTTCCATGTCCAGCGGATTGCCGATGTGAAAGCGCTGGGTGTCTTCCTTACCGAAGACGGTTTCGATATCCTCTTCGCTGGCGAGATTAACCGCCGAGAAATGACCGGGGATGGTTTTTACCGGCTGCGGTCCTTCTAAAATAGCTTCGGCTTCACCGCCGATGGTCAGCATGGGGGTAACGTGTATCGTGCCGTAGGTACTGGTGCCGGTCAGTACCTCCCGGATAAAGGGATCGGAGACATCGGGCGGGGTAATCGTCAGGCGCTGGTCGGTGACGCCGAGGGAGACATCGGTTATCATCCCGAAGAAGCGGCGTTTCTGGCCTTCGATGGTGACGTAACGTCCGACGACCATATCCTCGACGGAGACGGGAGCATCCAGGCGTACTTCGGCGCCCCTCTCCAGAGATGCTTCGGTGACGATGCCGAGTCTGTTTTCCTGGTTCACGGTGTTACCCCCGATATATCTTCTTTCATTATTACTTGTCTGGTTTTACCGCCTCAAACAAATAGCGAATCTGGGTGTAAGCCAGCCTTTCTCCTCTTTCCAGCTTATGATGCAATTTCTCAAGGTAGTGCATATCCCTGTCGATATCGAAGTCCGATACCTGGTAGGAAATTGCCTTGATGAAGTAGGCAATAGCGCCGACGTCCATGAACTCCATCTTTCCCCGCCATTCCTCAGATTTTACCGGCATCAGGCCTGAATTTCGGATTTCCCCCTCCCAGTAATCAAACGTTAATTCCCGGTAGGGAAGGGTGGCATCGAATTCTTCGGATAAGTCACAAAGGTTGTCGCCGCCGACCTGCTGGGTCAGGAAAGTCCCGCCGGGCTTTAGTATCCGGTATATCTCGGCGGGTTTGAAGCTGGCGTGCCGGTTTAATACAGCATTGAATTCCTTATCTTCGAAGGGAGTGTCGTCTTCCTCGCTGACGCCGACCACCTTAACGCCTAAAGGCTCCAGTCTTTCTCGCGCGATTGAAATAGTGGGTTCCCGGAGTTCGGTAGCCACGGTGTATTTCGGGAGGGGCGCCAGCGACGCCAGGAACTCGCCGCCGCCGGTTCCCATGTCCAGTACGGTTTCTGATTGTTGCAGGAGTTGTCGTGCCATCTCTTTATAATCCCAGGGGGGATTCTCGTCGAGCAACCGGCCCTTTAGATGTGAGAAGTCCCAGCCGGAGAAAGGGGCTTCGTATTCCGCTTTCCATTGAGTACGTAATTCACTCATATTTGATTCTTTGCAGTATCGATTTAAGCCGGTCGTACTGGCTGCTCAGTAACGCCGCCAGTTCTTTCCCCGCCGCTAACAGGAAAGCCTGCGGGTCGTCCTGTTCCCGGCTCATCTGGCGTAATGCCGCGGCGATCAGTTCCTCGGTGGGGATGGGGAGGGCAGCGCTGGTTAATATATCCAGGAAACCGAAAGATTTACCGAATTCCCTTACTTCCTCAGGTTGACATAAGTAAACGAATGAATGAATGCGGGCGGGCCGTGAGGGTATGTAATATTTCAGGTTATCGCCTTCCCGGCAGCCCACCGCCACCGCCTCGAACTCGCTGCGGAGAAGTTTCGTAAGCTGGGGACTAGATTTATAGACGTCTTCCTCGGTGGTTTCGTCCTTGCCGCGCGCCAGTGGTTTTCTGCCCGGCTCCAGGCTGGATGTCGTGGCGTTATAGACGATGGCGTAGATATCGCCGGTGCGTACCAGGCCGCCCAGCGGCGGCTGCTCGTATAGGTCGTAGCACTGCGCCGTGAAACGGGTGGTTTCGGCTTCTATTACCTCGGCTATCTTTTCGTCAGTCTGGGTATTTATTTACCTCACCCCCTGTGTTTTTGCGTTTTTATTTGCCCCATCTCACCGCCTTCCCGGCTTTTTACTTCCCACCCGACCCGCCCTCGCGGC
>JASFHJ010000158.1:0-4304 GCA_050123255.1 Dehalococcoidia bacterium | reverse complement strand
TACCGCCCATTATACATGACCTTGCGTTACAAGTCACGCTTTTTTATTATCCGGTGACCGCTCCTACCGCCACGCTGGGAAGAGTAAAGTTGCCCTTGGACTTAATCACTATCTCTTCGTTCTTGACATCAACGACCACGTAGGAAACGTAGGTATTCTCGGTAATCTTGGGTTCCTTGAGCTGTTTATTTCTCAGCTTTTCTTCCGCCTCATCCTTAAGGAGTTCGTTGACCTGGTCTTTGATGACCTTCTCAATATCAAACTTGATGCTCTTGGTGGAATACACCGTGATGTAATCCTCGCCGCTTTCGCTGCCGGTGACATCGGGCAGCTCGTTGATTGTCTTCAGGGCTTGCGGAATTATCTCCGGCTTCTTCACCTCGACTATAGTCTCGTAAACCCGGTCAAAGGTCTTGAACTCTTCTCTCAGGACGGCTTCGGACAATTTGTCTTCCACCATGTCCTGAATGACGCGCCGCAGCGGCCGGGCGCCGAAAACCTCGTCGTAGCCCTTTTCGCCCAGGAAGTCCTTGGCGCTTTCGGTAACTTCCAGCTTGATTTCCTTCTCCTGTAGCTGCTGGCTGACCGAGCTTAGCATCAGGTCGACGATAGAGCGTATCTGTTCCTTGGTCAGCGAGTGGAACACCACCACGCTGTCGATGCGGTTGAGGAACTCGGGACGGAAAGCCTTTTTCAGTTCCCCGAGCAGGTTTTCTTTCATTCTATCGTAGGTTTGTTCCCGCGTTTTCGCTTCGTCACTTCGCGAGGTGAAACCCAGCGTCGTACCCTTCTTGATTAACTCGGCCCCGATGTTGCTGGTCATTATGATGATGCTGTTGCGGAAATCAACACGGCGTCCCTTGGCATCCGTTAGATGACCGTCATCGAATATCTGCAAAAGCAGGTTAAAGACATCGGGATGCGCTTTCTCGATTTCATCCAGCAGTATACAGCTGTAAGACTTCCGCCGGACGGCTTCGGTAAGCTGACCGCCTTCGTCATAACCGACGTATCCCGGCGGCGCACCGACGAGTCGTGATACGGCGAACTTCTCCATGAACTCGGACATGTCGATTCTTATCAGGGAGTCCTCGCCGCCGAACATGAAGTCGGAGAGAGTCCTGGCAAGCTCTGTCTTACCCACGCCGGTAGGCCCGAGGAAGATAAAGGTACCGATGGGACGGCGCGGGTCTTTTAGCCCGGCACGCGCCCTCCGGATAGCCTTGGCGATGGTAACTACGGCTTCATCCTGCCCGGCAATACGCTGGTGGATTACCTCCTCCATGTTGAGGAGCCGGCTGGTCTCATCGCCGGCCAGCTGTACCACCGGAACACCGGTCCACATGCTGACCACTTCGGCGATATCTTCGGCGACCACCTCGGGTTTTTCCTGCTGCTGCTCGTTACGCCACTCGTCCTCCAGCGACTTTATCTTGTCGTCTATCTGGAGCTCGCGTTCACGCAGTTCGGCAGCGTAGTCGTACTGCTGGGTAGCCAGGGCGGCATCCTTGTCCTTGCGGATACTGTCGCCCAGCTGCTTTGCTTCTTTCAGAGAAAGCGGCATGGTTCTATTTTTAATCCGCACCCTCGATGCGGCTTCGTCAATCAGGTCTATCGCCTTGTCCGGCAGAAAGCGGTCGGGTATGTACCGCGACGCCAGATTAGCGGCAGAGTTGATAGCTTCCTCGCTGATGGTCAGGTTGTGGTGCTCTTCATAGCGTTCTTTGATGCCGCGGAGAATTTCCAGCGTATCATCTACGGAAGGCTCCTCAACGAGAACCGGTTGGAAACGCCTCTCCAGCGCTGAGTCCCTCTCCACGTATTTGCGGAAATCGTCCAGCGTTGTAGCCCCGATGCACTGTAATTCGCCTCGGGCCAGCGAGGGTTTCAGGATATTAGCGGCATCGACAGCGCCCTCGGCGGCGCCGGCGCCAACCATGGTATGAAATTCATCGATGAAAAGAACGCAGTTACCGGCGGTCTTGATTTCTTCGATGATTTTTTTCAATCGTTCTTCAAATTCGCCGCGGTACTTGGTACCGGCCACCAGCGACCCCATATCCAGAGCCAGTAAACGCCGTCCCTCGAGGGTCTCGGGAACATCACCGTCAACGATGCGGTGCGCCAGACCTTCAACGATAGCTGTCTTGCCGACGCCGGGTTCGCCTATCAACGCCGGATTGTTCTTGGTGCGGCGGCTGAGTATCTGGATGACACGTTCTATTTCCTTGTGCCGGCCGATAACGGGGTCCAGCTTGCCGGCCCGGGCGGCGGCGGTAAGGTCGATACCCAGCTGGTCCAGGGCCGGGGTGCGACTGGAGCTGCCGCGGGATAGCTTGGCTTTGGGTACGCCCTGGGTAAGGATATGGGCGGCTTCGGCGCGCGCCCGTTCCAGGGTAATACCAAAGCTATCGAGGACGTTGGAGGCTACTCCCTCGCCTTCACGTAAAAGTCCGAGAAGCAGGTGCTCCGTACCGATGTAGTTGTGACCAAGCTGACGGGCTTCATCAATCGCCAACTCAATGACTTTTTTAGCGCGGGGTGTCAGCCCCGTCTCACCGGTGGTAGGTCTTTCACCGCGTCCGATGATGAATTCCACCGCCGAACGCACCTTGCTCAGGCTGATTCCCAGGTTGGTGAGAACTCGGGCGGCTACTCCTTCTTCCTCACGTACCAGACCCAGAAGAATGTGCTCCGTGCCTATATAACTATGGTTAAGGTTCCGGGCTTCTTCCTGGGCTACGGTGAGAACACGGCGGGCCCTTTCTGAAAATTTCTCAAATCTGCTGGCCATATTTCTTTCCCCAAGCAATACTGCTTTATGAAGTACTATCCAATTTTTATCTTATAATAAAGCATATGGTAAAGCAAGCAAGGTTCGCAGATATTGTCTACGTTTAAATTACCATTTGTCCCGAGAGATTAAAAGCCTCTTGGCAGTGGCATATTTTCCGCAAGGGGTTACCCCCTCAGTATCGTCTGCGCTGGGGCATTTCACTTCCGTGTTCGGGATGGGAACGGGTGGTTCCACCCCGCTCTAACCACCAAGAGGCCTGGTTTTACTTGTTACCTCAATATTGTTAATGAGCGTCGGGTCAGTTCGAGTCTATAGTTATTCTAACATAATACGGGTTATATGAAAAGAGGTAAATGGTAGAAAAACAGTAGGGAAAATGTAAAATTTTTCCTACAAATTTGTGACCTATTTACCCAAAAACGCCCGTAAACGAGCCTGAGCCGCCCTTGACAAGCTCAAACGCAAGTGCTAGCGTATATCTGTACTTTTCAAATTAACCGTAAATCCATATGCCAATCCTTACCTTTCCGGGGCATTTTTTAGTTATATCACCCGGCGAAATTGAATACGAGAGCGTCCTGCCGACAGCCGGGACGCAGAAATATACTCAAATTACAGCTGTGAGGTGATTGTATGGCCGTTGAACTGGTTCACATTGGTTTTAATAATATTCTAGCGATGAGTCGTGTCATCGCTATTGCTTCCCCCAACTCAGCCCCCACCAAGCGTACCATCCACGAAGGCAGAAACAATGGCAAGCTGGTGGATATGACCAGCGGCAGAAGGACCAAGGCCGTTATCTTCACCGACAGCGGACATATCATACTGGCAGCGTTGTCCCCCGAGACTATCGCCAGCCGACTTCAAGCCAGCCGTACCGCTGCGTCGGCTAAACCGATTCAAAGCGACGGCGAAGATGAATGAGGAGAATCAGTATTTCTCCGGAACGTCAAAAAAACCACTCCTGCTGATTCTCTCCGGTCTCTCGGGAGTCGGTAAGGACACGATCTTAATCAAGCTCGAACAATCAGGGTTCCCTCCCCGGCACATCACTACCGTCACCACCCGTCAGAAACGCCCCAACGAAACGGACGGCGAGCATTACCATTTTATCTCCGGCGATGAGTTCCGGGAGATGATTGCCAACAACGAACTGCTGGAGCACGCCACGGTCTACGGCAAAGAATACGGTGTTCCCGCGGAGCCGGTCAGAAAAGCCCTGGACGCCGGGCAGGACGTGATTATCAAGGTTGACGTCCAGGGAGCGGTCACCATCAAGAAAATCATCCCCGAGGCGGTTTTTATCTTCCTGATGCCTTCATCCATGGAGGAACTGGTTGCCAGACTGAAGCAGCGCCACACGGAATCGGCAGAAGACCTGGAATTGCGCATAAAAACCGCTGAAGCGGAAATAAAGCACCTGCCGGTATTCGACTACATAGTTTTAAACCAGAAGGGTGAGGTCAACCGGGCGGTTGCCGATATCAAGGCTATCTACCGCGCCGAG
>JASFHJ010000157.1:0-4309 GCA_050123255.1 Dehalococcoidia bacterium | reverse complement strand
TTTTCAGCCAGTAAAGCTGCACCCAGGGCGTTAACTATCTGAGGTTGGGGTGGTATCAGTAGCTGAACTCCCTCTTCCTCGATTATTTTAATAAGCCCGGTATTAAGACCACCGCCACCGCTGATGGCACAGGGATTCTTCAGCCCTACTCTGTCGATAAGAGCGGATATCCTGCCGGCCAGCGCCATATGCACACCCGCCAGGATATCTTCCTTCGGTACTCCCTCGGCAACTCTGGAGATAGCCTCCGATTCGCCGAAAACGGCACAGCCTGTCGTAAAAGCAACAGGGTTTTTCGCGGAAAGGGAAAGGGGGCCGATATCTTCAAGTTTTACCTGGAGTACGTTGGCGATTACCTCGATGAAGCACCCGCTGCCGCTGGCGCAGGCTTCGCTGACGCCAAAGCCGGTCACATTACCCTTCTCATCGACCCGGATGACCTGAATGGATTGACTTTGTACATCGATGATCGTCCTTGCCGAAGGAAAGATGCGATTAATTCCACTGGCGCAGCAGTGCATATCGGCCATATGGCGATCACCGAAAGGAATGACGCCCGCTCCATGGCCGGTGGTTATAGTGCGGGCAATGTCCTCCACGTAAATACCCGCTTTGGCTAAGAGTTCTTCCCTTAATTTCAAGGAAGCCGTTCTGTAATTAATTCCGGAAGCGAGCATGTGGTAGACTTCCAATTCACCATCCCCGGTAATAACACCTTTACTTGTTCCCGAACCAATATCTATCCCCATAAACCGGGCCATAACGGATTATCCTTTACTGGAAAAAAGTACTTTCAGTCAGGCTACGACTGCCCCTCTTTACAGGTTTGCCCTGAGCTAAGGCCTTCAGAGTAATTTCCTTGCCCAGCAGAGCGGCTCCAAGGGCTCCGCTAAGCAGCGGTTCCTCGGGCACAAGGACCTTACAACCGAGTTTTGTCTCCAGGGACTTAACGACCCCGATGTTCCTGGCTACCCCTCCGGTAAACACTACGTCAGGTTCAATATTCAATCTCTCTACCATTCTGGCTACCCTGCTGGCGATGGCATCATGAATCCCGGCCAGGATATCCTCCAGAGGCACTCCCTCAGATAGACGCGATACCACCTCCTGCCGGGCGAAGACAGTGCAGGTGCTGCTGATGGAGGCTTTGTTGGTGGACTGCAAAGATAACTTCCCCAGGTCGTCGAGTTCGAGGTCCAGAGCGTCAGCGATAAGCTCCAGAAATCTGCCGGTTCCCGCGGCGCACTTGTCGCTCATAACGAAATCGAGCAGCTTGCCACGGTTAATTTTGAGTCCCTTGGCATCCTGGCCTCCAATATCAATCGCCAGGCTGACGCCGGGGGCGTAATGAGACACACTCCGGGCATGGCAGGTCAACTCCGTAATCTGGCGGTCGGCGAAAGGAACGGAAATCCGGCCGTATCCCGTGGCAATCACGTAAGATATTTTATCAAATGATAAGCCTGCCTGTTGCAGCGCCTCTTCCAAAACCTTGTTGGCGAGACGCCGATGTTCAGCGCCGGTGTGTTTTACAATGCCAGCGCATATTTCATCGTTGCTGTTTATTATCACGACCTTGGTCATCGTGGAACCAAGGTCAATACCCGCGAAATAGATGTAAAGCGCCTCCTAACTTTTTTTATTAACCATCATCGACTTAAATATTTCCAGTCTTCTCTTATATTCCTCATGCTTGTAAACCCGGGGGTCGAAGTTCTCCCATTCCAGTAATAAAACAGGTATTCCCAGTTCCTTTTGTACGGCGTTCTGAATAACGATAGCGTCACCGACAACGGTACGACATCCGACATGATATCGTTCCAGCAATCCGTCGATATGCATTTTCCTGTATAACTCAATTTCCTCCGGAATTTTCTGTATAAAACCGCTGGAGCGAGAGCCTCCCCAGGCCAGCGACATAGCTTCATAAGGGTCTTTCAGTTGGCTGTCGGCGCGTATTGTCGATGCTGCGGTCGCCACCACAAGGGCGATACCCAGTTCACCTGCCAGATGCTCCAGTCTCGGGTCGGCATGGTGTGCAAACATTTCACCCAGTACCTTGGGAGAACCCTTCGGGACGGCTTCAAATCCGTTATTTACTCTTTCCTGTATTTCCTCATAGAGAGTATCTGCCGTATCAATTGCATCGGAAATTGTCTCGCTATTATAAGTTAACGAACTTAAGATCATCCAGATGTTGTCGTGAGTAGGGCTTAACGGTAGCGGGTCACTGTAATGAATCAGGCGCTGTAATTTCCCTATTGTCCTGTCGAACCGGCTTCTGGCTTCCAAACCTTCCCATAACATGTCATCCGTTATCCGAAACCCAACTATTTCCTCAATTCTCTCAACGAGTTTTCTCAGGCTTTGCTTCAGTAAATCACTTGACCTATCTATAGTTTCGGAAAGATCCGCTGCACCTCTATCAAGGCAGGTATCCAGGGAGTAAATCGGCATTTCGTATAACTCGTGCAGCAGGTCAAGTGTCTTCGGGGCCGTCTCGCACATAAATCCTGAAGTCAACATCAGGTCGGGCCTCGGAATTATATCGAGAGCTACCAGTCCTAAAAGCGTCTTGACGTTCGCGCAATGAGCAACAATACCTGCTTTGAGCCATTTCTTCTCGGCTGCCTCCAGGACAGGTTCGAACTTACCGAAAATACAGCCCATTACTATCAAAAAAGACCAGCTCAGGTGAGAGGTGTATACATCGCTGGATTTCGACATTAATACCTGGCCAATCGTTTCAAACCCCGGTATCATAAAACCGAAAATAATTTTTTTCTTACCCTCTTCTCTTGCCAGTATCGTGTTGACCATCTCCAGAATACACAACCGAAACGCCTTACGTACGCCTTTAAGTTCCATATCATAATATCCGGTGAGTCTCTGCCTGGCAGTTTCAATATCATCACCGGTCAGGCCTGCTATCTCAAATGCTTTTTCCACTCTGGGCAGTTCCGCGGCAATTTCGTCTGATGTGAAGCCGCATAATTCAAGAAACTCTTTCATTAGCACACAACTCCTTTTACTATCCCAGTAAAGGCCTGTAAACGCGTCCCGAGTCGACCGGTACCGGCCGCGCAGATTCCACCATTTCTGTTTGAAATCACGACCCCGGTCATCGTGGGACCAAGTAGAATCCCCGCGAAATAGATGTAAATCGCCTCCTAATGTTTCCTATTAACCATCATCGTTTTGAATATTTCCAGTCTCTTTCTGTATTCCTCATGTTTATAAACACGGGGGTCAAAATTCTCCCATTCCAGCAACATTACAGGTATACCAAGTTCCTTATTTATAGAGCTTTCTATCAACATTGCATCACCGGCAACGGCCCGGCAGCCAACATGAAATCTATCCAGCACTCCGTCGATATTTAACTTTTTACACCCCTCTATCAACATGGGAATTCTAATTCCAGGTGGCATGTGCATGGCACCGCATTGCATCGCAATGCCAAACCTCATATAAGGGTCTTCCGATGTTTCTTTAACAGGCGCTTCAAGATTCCTGTCCGTCGCCACGATAGCTATACCAACCTCGCATGCGAGATATTCCAATCGGGGGTCCGTTTGCCCCATCGGAAGTGTAGCCAGCACTCTGGGGGCATCCTTTTCGACTACTCCCACGCCCCCGGCAACCCTTTCCCGTAATTCCTCATACAGCGTATCAATTGCTTCAGTCGCTTCCGTGACATCATCTATACTCAGGGCCAGCACATTCAAGCACATCCAGATGTTCTCATGGGCAGGGCTGATCGGCAGCGGGTTGCTGCTTACGATTAAGTCTCTTACTCTGCCGAAAGCTTCAGTCAGCTTACCCTTGGCATCCTGTACCTCAAGCAACATATCGTCCGTTATTTCAAAGCCCACTATCTCCTGAATTCTCTCAGCCAGCCTTCTCAGGCTTTTCGCGGCTATGCCGGCAACGCGCATCGACGGCTCGGGGTATTCCACGGATGTCCTGTCCTGACAGGTATCAACGTACCATGCCGGTATGTCATAAAGTTCATGAAATACATCAAGTGTTTTAGAGGATGTTTCGCAGAGTAAACCCGCAGTGACCAGCAGGTCAGGCTTCGGATACAGACCCAGGACAATCGGCCCTACCAGCGTTTTTACGTTGGCGCAATGGGCCACCATACCGGCTTTAAGCCATTTTCTCTCCGCCTCCTCCAGCAGAGGTTCTATTTTACCGAAGATGCAGCCGACCACAATTTGAAGGGCCCAGCTATGATGTATCGAGAACACATCCCTGGATTTAGTGACCAATGCCGAACTGAGTAAATCAAGGGATGTGTTCTCGA
>JASFHJ010000156.1:0-4362 GCA_050123255.1 Dehalococcoidia bacterium | reverse complement strand
CCCGGAGATTGCCAGCCCGCAAACATATTTCCGGGGGGCGCCCGCCCTGCCGGGAGCCACGGCTACCATAGGCTGGCAGGTGTTCACCGCGCCGGTTTGCTGGGAAACAATTCCCCATAATCATAAATATGATGAATTCCTTATTTTTCTCGGCGCGGAACTGCCCGACCTTTGTACGAGCTTCGATGCGGAAATAGACCTGTGGATGGGGAAGGAACTGGAGAAACATACCATCGCCTCGACGACCGTAGTCTTCATTCCTAAAGGCGTACTGCATTGCCCGTTGAATTTCAGAGCAATCAGAAAGCCGGTTCTCTTCCATGCGCTGTACCTGGGGCCGACTCTGGATGCCAGGCGCGTCGAGAACTTTGACGAAGCCGGTTTTGATTGGGAAGGACCGGTTAACTTACGCACCTTCAGGCCGCCCAGGAAATAGAAACTCTGTATTGAAAGCGGGCGGATTTGCCCTGCTTTACATGAAAACCAGGGTATCCGGAACGGCCGTCTTTAACCACGGATAATCGGATAGGCGGAAATCACGCCAGGTTTCATCTTCCGGGAAACTGGCGCTGAAAATCAATTCCGGTTTATCTGTCTCCTCGACATTCGGTATCTGCCGATTATTGTAACTGCCATAGCCACGGGGTACGTATATCGTAAAAGGTAACAATTCCTCCCCCCGGGCTACCGCCTGATGATAATCCACGATGATATCTTCATTTTTTCCGGTTGCCTGCCGGTTACTGTATTTGCCCCCGTTCCATTTTCTATCGGCATACGTAAAAGCCTGCCCGTAAGGTGACATCATCGCGTTTATCCTGTCGGGGAACATGGGACCGTAAACGCGGGCATATTTCATGAGTTCCAATACGTATTGAACACTCGGCCATTTCCCGTTGCCCCACACCCTCCCCTTATATAACGTGTCAGGTTTCTCTTCCTTGGACTGTGACATGCGATAAGCCTGGGATACTGCCTGCCCCACCATCCCTTGTTCACCGGTCTCTAAACCTTCATTATTCCATTCTTTACGTATCCACCTCGCCGGTACCATCGAGAACAGGAAACGCAGCTTTAACGCCTCCAGCGGGTCTACCTGTGAACTCATTAAAATCTGATTGTAGGCAAATCCTGCCATAGCGCCGGCATTTTTGCCCCCTTCCATGTAATCGATAACTCCGTCACCATTTTCGTCGTGGAATTGGAGCAATTGCTGTTTATAATCCGCACCGGTTAGTTTATCATTTAGCTCCAGGTAAGCCATCATACCGGCCTGGAAGTCCATCAATGGTTTCGTTGCCGCACGGTAAACGGTGCTTGTGACCAGGTCACTGAATGTATCTTTTTCCACCCGGCCCAGGTGATGATTAATCGAAGCCAGATTTCCTCCCTGCCATAGATCTTTACCGGATATATAGTAATTCAGTTGCCCCAAACCCCTCTCCTCGCAATGCTTCAGGGCGTGATAACGGGAATAGCAGGAATCATAGCCTGCTATTGTCTCGATATTCTTTCCTTCCAGTTTGACGGAAGGAATTTTTTGAATTACTTCGGACTTAATCCGGTACTTTTCCTGAATTTTTCCGGTATCTATCATTGGCACCATATTGAAAAGGTAATGGGCGCCGCAATTATCCAGTGCGACCGGGTCGTTACTGGCAAAAACGAAGCCTTCCGGAACAACCACCCCGGCTATACCGGAATGAAATATATTGGTGCATTCAATCGCGTCGCCGACATGCAGCATCATAATATTCTGGCCTTTTACCGCCTGAATCCCGTCCGCAATCGTAGCTTCCATGCCTCCGGTACGGCGCCAGAGCAACTCTCCTTGATTATCACGGAGAGGTTTTAGAGTATCCTCATCAGTCTGGACTATCCAGCGCCCATGGGGAACTTTCAATTTGCCAAACGGGACCTTTGTATCCGGGGTAGAGTATTTCCATTTGTATTCCCCCGGTTTACTACTGCTGTTGGCTTCCATGGCGAAAATACCCATGCCGAGATTCTTCAGGGCGAAGGTGAAGAGCTCCATAATGTGTATCTTCAGCAAGGGAAGATTGACCAGCACACAGCCGGGCCAATCTGTGATGTCCCGGCGGTTTTCAGGATCGCCGCCGATGACGGCTTTGTGTATGGTGATAGACTTATAGTTAATCCCGTCCGCCACCGGGACGTCACGGCTATTGTTTTCATCCATCATGTTCAGGTTGTAAAGCATCAGTTTATCGCCGGCTTTGCCGGGTGGCAGGCAAATTCCTTCTAAACTTTCGCGGTAGCCGCTGAAAGGGTCATCTTGATGTTCCGGCGTATGGCATCCCGCCAGATACTTTCTGGTGAAGTAGAATCCCCACCCGCCGTAATCGTCGCCGTATTTGCCTTCCAGAATTGCTTCAGGTGTCAGCTTTCTACCCAATCTTTTCGATATCACCGCCGTATCCGTGGAAATGGTCATACCGGCTTCTCCCACCGCCATTTGATGAAAGGAGATGCCGGCTTTATCATGGAACCAGCGCATAACAGCGCCCTGAAATTCCCAGTGGGTATTGGCGCCGGGGATTCCGGAGCCGTGAGTCTGGTAATCGATTAGCGGGAGAGTTACCACGTTTGGTTTAAAAAATAGCTTTTTCCCGGAGGCGACCTGCTTTTTAACCTCTGCCAGGAAGGGACTTTCCGCTTCTAATGCTTCCAGTGCTGCGCTTACCGTTAGGTATATCTTGTCTATAAGCTGCCGGATTTTTTGCCAGGCCGGTTCGGAACCGGTATTGATATGTTCCTGCAATAGCTTCGCTATAGAAATATATGTCTCGGCCGGGTCTATCCTGGCCGCACCTATCGCCGAACCGGTATTATCCGGAAGCTTTTTCCCGACAGGCGATTTAACAGGAGTGTTTTCATAAATAGTCATTTTCTTCTTCGCCTCCAGAAAACAGGATATCAGGTCTAAATGCCTTAATACAACTGTGAGTTTCTTTATCAAGTTTTAAGATATTTTTCAATAAAACAAGCGAAGACATAGTTAAACCAGGCATACGGAATAAGAAAGAGTAATCACAGAGAAATATCAGATGTTTTTCGGTGGCAAACAGGTGGATGCAATTTCCGGTAAAACCCGACCCCGGTGCTTTTGTCAACAAGTAAAGCTACCGGTTACTGAATTCAGACCAATTCGCAGGGTGCAGAGCTCAACTCCAGAAGGGCGTTGGCTACCTCAGGGTCGAACTGGGAGCCGGAACACCGCCTGATTTCTTCGAGCGCCTGTCCGCGAGGCATCCCTTTGCGGTAGGGGCGGTCCGAGGTCATGGCATCAATGGTATCGGCTACGGCGATGATTCTGGCTCCGAGCGGTATGGATTCGCCGGAGTATTTCCGATCAAGTCCGCGGCCATCGTACCAGTCATGATGGTGCCTTATCATCTCGACGATAGACTTATTCACCAGGGGTTTGACGATATCGGGGCCTATCTGCGTGTGCCGCATGATATGCTCGTACTCCTGGGAGTTTAGTTTACCCGGCTTGTTCTGGATGGTTGAGTCGACGGCGATTTTGCCGATGTCGTGCAGCAAAGCGGCGCACCGCAGGTCATCCAGCTCCTCAGGGGTCATCGCCAGTTTCCTGCCGATTTCGATAGCCAGGTCAGCCACTCTCTGAGAATGCCCGGCGGTATATTTATCTTTAGCTTCAAGCGCCGAAGCCAGGGACTGAATGGCGCCGAGAAAGAGCGCCCGCATCTTTTTATCCTGCATGACAACCTGACTCTCCAGTCCTTGCAGGTGATTCTTCAATTCTATTTCAAACTTGCGTTTCTCCAGGGATTGCTTGACGCAAAGCGAAACCTCGTCGATGTTAAACGGCTTCGGGATGTAATCGACCGCTCCGGCTTTCATACACTGGGTCACCACTTCGATATCCGTGACGGCAGTGACCATGATGACGGCGGTGTTCGGGTACCTCGTTTTTACCTCAGGGAGTATTTCAAGGCCAGATTTGCCCGGCATTTTGATGTCCAGCATAGCGAGGTCGAACGGGCTTGCCTCCATTTTCTCAAAGGCTTCATCCGCGTCAGCGGCCTCGGCGCACCGGTAGCTGTCCCTGGCAAGCGTCCGCGAAAGAGCTTGCCTCACCACCGCCTCGTCGTCAACAATAAGTATGTTTTCTTTCACTGTTTCCGTCATCCGTTCCCTCCCGTTAAAGGGCCGTTTTATGAAGGAGTGGGAACCTCGTTCCATTTCATTCTATTGCTTCAGTACTGCCTGACGGCGTACCGGCGAGGCTGGCAACCTCACCATGTAGGTTTATGTAAACCAAATTAACATAAGAAAAGTAAATAACGTATAAAATATTAAGCCAAAGGGATAACA
>JASFHJ010000155.1:0-4371 GCA_050123255.1 Dehalococcoidia bacterium | reverse complement strand
TGAAAGGGAAGCCCCGCATTACGGCAGGCTTCTATTCCCCTCAGGGTTTGCTCGAAGGCGCCTTCAACTCCTCTAAACGAGTCATGAGTGGCCGCATCCATACCGTCAAGGGAGATAGCGATGGCCATCACACCGGCATCGATCATCTCCCTTGCCATAGCTTCATCGATAAGGGTACCGTTACTGCCGATGGTGGTTCTGATACCCTTTGAGGAAGCATATCTCACGATGTCCAGCAGGTCTTCCCGGCATAGAGGTTCACCGCCATCGATGATAAGAAGACCTATCCCCCAACTCGACAGGTCATCCATCAAACCAAAAGCTTCCTGGGTGGATAGCTCATCGGGTGCCGCCTTATCCAGCGAGCTGCTGTAGCAGTGCTTACATTTTAAGTTGCACATCGTAGTGATGCTGTAGGAAACCATGAACGGCGGTTGTATATCCATGACCGACCTCCTTCACCAAACATTTAACCAAATTTGTTATAGAATTAACTCAAGCCCGGCACCGCATCCCACGTACTGCTCAGGGAACCGGTGTTCCAGTTCCTTCTTGTACCGGGTGCAGTGGCAGGGGCATACCAAAGACAGCCCGTCGAGTCGGTTAAAATCACGAAAGCCGTGCAGGCCGCCCAAAATCCCGTAAACACTGCCGTGCGAAGCAGCAACATCGAGGATAGAGCCGACACCGGGATGGGAACAACCCGTTACCAATAATAATCCTTTACCGGTCTTTATTGCCAGTGATTGCTCCATACCTTTCAACTCGCCGATGGAAAGAACTCTATCTGTGATTTGCCTGGGCTGACTGACAGAGATTACGTTTCTTCCCGGTATTGTCCCCGTCATGGAAGCGGGAAGATAAATCGTGGCGTGCTTATTAACTTCGGTTATCGCGGCAAGGCCCCCGGTATGGTCGCCGTGAGCGTGTGAGATAACGATGCTACCTATGATTTCCGGGTCGATGCCAAGCTGTTTCATGTTATATAGCAAAGCGTTGCCATCGTCACCCGTGTCGAATAAGATAGGAGAAGCATGATCGGCCTCGATAAGAGCCGAAAAGCCCCAGCCGGTTTTCAGTCCCTGTTTATGCAGGCAATTATCGTATACAATCGTAATCTTGTCAGTCAAGTAGCATCTCCGGTATCCGTTGCGTGAATCTTTACCTCCAACCCCTTAATATGTCGCCTGCGTTTTTACTTATATTTTAACAGAAACTGGCTAATCCGAAGGGTTTTCGCCGAATTCTCTGTCCAATATTGCCAATATCTGGTCCTCGTTTTGGATGCTGGCAGTGGCAGCTACCACCCTGGCGTTCTTAAAGTACACGGTGAACGGGAGCCCCAAAAAATAGGTACATTCGGGAAGATTTCTGATAAATCCGGCCGCTGGAATATCGAAGTCCTGGTCGTAGAAACTAATGTGCCGGTACCGGGTCTCAAGTTGATTTAATATCGAATACACCGGAACGCACATCGGCCCCATACGACCACAGCAGATAACCATATTCTCGTTGTTCTTCAGGGCTTCCTGCGTTTCTTCATCAGTCTCCAGATGTTTAAGATTGGTTTTCAGCATCATTCCCCCTCATTAATCTAATCAAACATTCTCTCGATGCTCTCAGCGGCCAGGGCTATAGGTTCCATGCCCGGGTCCGGCGATAACTCCGGCTGACCGGCGCAGCGTAACGTCGCCAGGTCGAGAGAATTCCAACCCGCCCGGATAGCTATTGCCAGAGCATCGATATGCTTTACCGGGCCTTCACTATCGCTGACAATCTGGCCGCCGATGAGTTTCTTATCCTTTTTATTGAAAATCAGCTTTATCGTATAAGGTTTTCTGTCTCTCATCATGGAGTGCTGGCTTGATGAAGACTGTACGGCGCTCACTACATCGATGCCGTTATTTCGCGCCGCCGATTCGGTAATACCCGTTCCGGCGATTGATTTATCAAAAAATTTGGTGGCAAAACTGTTGATGAGCCGGGGATATTCAACTTCGCGTCCGAGAATATTTTTAGCGATTACCCTGCCGCCGATTACCGCATTGGGTCGCAGCTGCCCTCTAATCGACCTGCCCGTGATGTAGCTCGGATACTCAATCAAATCACCCGCCGAATAAATATCGGGGTCGGACGTCTGTAGATAGTTGTTGACCTTTAGTCCCAGTTCACCCATTTCGAGGCCGGCAACCTGGGCTAATTCGCTACGCGGTTCGGCACCGGCACACATAATGGCCATATCCGCGTCGATTTTTTCACCCGAGGCCAGGACTACCGCCTCGACCTTTTTATCCCCGTTTATCGTATTGACCTGTTCACTTAAATACAGGTCAATACCCTTCTCCTGCATATATTTCTCGACACCTTCGCTCATATCCGGGTCCAGGGCGTTGGACAGGATATGTTCCAGTATTTCCACCAGTATTACGTTGATACCGTGCTGTTTAGCCAGATAGGCAATTTCCACGCTGATAGCGCCGCCGCCCACAAGTACAGTGCTTCTAACCCGCGCGGTATTCAACCAGTGGAGGATATCAATGGCACTGCCACTGGTACGCAGCGTGAATACTCCCGGCAGTTCGGCGCCCGGGATAGGCGGTACCGTAGACCTGGCTCCGGTAGCTAAAACCAGCTTATCGTAGGAATATTCCTTGCCGTCAGCGGTTGTTACCGTCTTCCGTTCCCGGTCAATTTTCTCGGCTCTTACGTTGACCAGATTTATACCCGCTTTGGTGAAGATACTATCGTCTTTGTAAGAAGGGTCTGCCAGCACATGCCCGAAGCAAATGTAGGGCGTGGCACACCTGGTGAGCAGCCCCTGTTCCTCCTCCTCCCTGATTATGGTTACATCTACGGATGGCTCCAGATTTTTTAACATGCGCGCCGCCAGAGCGCCGGTGCCCGAACAGCCTATAACTATGACTTTATCAACATTACCCATGATATCATCCCCTATATATATTTTTATCTTTCAATATATTGCCGACATACACTGGCAATCCCGGGCATACCACCGGATAACCCCATGATTTCAGCTATATACTATTAAACCATCTATCCTTGTAAGTCCTCATATATTCGTCATAGAAGTAGGTACGGATAACATCTTCCTCCCGAAAGCTATATTTATACTCATTGCAGTAGTCCAGGAGAAGCCGGTAGGCCAGATTCAGTCTTTTCATGGTTTCGTCTTCCCGGGTATCGTCTTCTGCCGGCTTGTCCGGGTGATGGCGGTGGGCCAGTTTACGGTAAGCCTTTTTTATCTCCTTAAGCGTCGCTTCCTCACCGAGTCCCAGCAGTTTTCTCGCCTCTTCTATCTCGTTGAAGTTTGCCATATATACTAGTTCTCCTCAATCCGTTTGACCTCATCCGAGAGCAATCCAAGGAAACGGTCAAGGGTTACCGGGTAAGGTCCTACAGGAATACCCATCCAGTCGGAAAACTCCAGGATTTCTTCCGGGTTTTCTCCCATCATCTTGTCAAAGAAGCCAACGGAATCCAGCATGATAGCCCCGCCGCTATGCTTGGGGAAATTCTCGTTGGCCAAACCCTTATCCCACCCCTGATATACCTGGTGTCGGTATTTCATCCATCCCGGTGTAAGCCAGTAGACATCCTTGCCTTCGCTCAAACGCTCCCTTTCTTCGTCACTCGCCAGCATGTCGACACAGTGTGTCGCCGTAATCCTGGAAATCCTGACCCCGGGTTCCACTTGCTCCTGAATTATGGTGTCAATCTTGCGGTAAGGGTCATCGGCATTGATGTAGCAGAACTTACCGCCGTAAACAACGATGATGTTCGGCGCGTATTTCTTGGCTGTTCCTATCTGGCTGATAAGCTGGCTTTCCAGCTCGGAAGGCACCTCGTGGCGACCGGGCTTGGTATAGAGAATTATCCTGGAGTCCAGAAGACCGCTGTTCTTAAGACTGTTCAACTCCATATTAAGTGTGCCGCAAGCGACAATAGCGTATTTTTCAAAAGAAACGTCCTTGTCCATGTTCACCTCCCCGTACCTGATATTAGGTGTCTTTTTTACCGGCGGAAATTATCGTAAAACCGGCATCGGGGAAATAACCCTCCCGGGGTATTTCCATATTCCGGACATCGCCCGGCTTTTGAAAAAGCGTCGTGAAGGTTCTTTCAATCACGAAGCCCGCCTGATTTAATAGCCTGACTACCTCATCGTGGCTGTAAAAGGTGGCAAATTTGTAAAAACGATGTCCTTCGTCCTTTTTCTGCTGATAGAACCGGCCCCAGGGGCTTTCCTTTAATACGAGACCCAGGACTAACTTGCCGTCGGGTGCCAGGATGCGATTGACTTCCTTCAGAACGTCCGGGGGAGAGTCCAGAAAACACAGGGTGACAATTAAA
>JASFHJ010000154.1:0-4371 GCA_050123255.1 Dehalococcoidia bacterium | reverse complement strand
TCGCCGGCGCAATCGGACATCGACGCATACCAGATGCCCGGTTAAGAAGAAAACCAATGCACTTACAGGAATTGCCTACTGCTGGTATTGTAAGGGCAGAATCCACACCCATTACCACTACCACGATGAGCCTCGACTAGGTTGCTACAACAGGCAAAAGGGATATGACTGCAAACAAAAGTCTGCCAATCTCTCGATATATGAAGGCCAACTCGCATCGTACTTGAATACATTCCATATCCCAGAAGACTATCAACAGCGCATACTTCAAGCGCAGAAAGAGCTAGAAAAGGCATATAGCGATACCAGAGTTCAGAAGGAGCGCCTGGAAAGCCAGCTAAACCGGGCGAAGGAGCTATATGTACTGGGTGATTATAATAAGGCTGAGTATGACTCCCAACGGGACAAGATACTCGACCAACTCAGGAGCCTGATAGTGCCACAACAACCGGCTGAACACTTGGAAAAGATGGCACGATTCCTGGCGGATGTGCCCGCTGCTTGGGCATCCGCAACACCGGAGCAACGAAATAAACTCGCCCGATGCATCTTTGACCAAGTATGGCTAAAGGATAAAAAGGTCATAGCTGTGAAGCCGGTATCCGATTTAGAACCGTTTTTTCAACTGAACTATGAGGACTTCTGTAAGCGAGACCAGGAACTCTGCTCAACAAATATTGATGATAGAACTTCGACTAGACCCTATCTCTCCCTGAAACAATACTTTGCTTTGTTTGATTACTCCTATTTTTTTCGAGGGTTTCAGTATCGTTTCCGACTGACCAGGGAATACTTGTCCGTATCCATATTAAAGTTGTTCCGATCTCGGTTCTTTCATCTCCTTTCTCTGGAAGGTTTGTTCGAGTATAATATATGAAAGAGTTACAGGTAGAAAACGGTGAACTAATAGGAATCTGCAGCCTTTTTCAACTTATGCGTCCGTTATCTTAGTTTTTGCCCAGACCCGGTATCTTAGTTAACCGGAGTCTTTTGGCTTTGATTAAGCCCACCGTGTAGCTTTCTTTTTCATATGTATAGATGATGTTCCTAGAAATAACTACTAAATCCAAATACAGATGGTATATTATTGTACTTGCAACAGTAACATACGGCCTTACTGTCGGTGCTGAGCGGATGTGCCTGCCCCCTTTATTCCCGGAGATCGTTGCTGATCTGAATATGACCATGACCCAGATGGGAACGATTTGGGGAATGGACCCTCTTGCTGGAGTATTCGTCGGTTTAATTTCCGGTCTTCTCATCGATAGGTTTGGTATTAAACGAACTCTTACAATTGTCTGCCTGCTTGCCGGTATAACCGGGGCCGCGAGAGGGTTGTCCACTGGGTTTACCAGCATGACGGCAACCATGTTCTTGTTCGGCCTGCTCGTAGCCATGATGCCAACGCTGATACCTAAAGTATCCGCTGTCTGGTTCGCCGGCAGGAATTTAGCGGCCGCCAACGGAGTTTTATCCTTAGGTATGACCGGCGGAGCCATGATCGGAACCATGTTAAGCGCCACAGTACTATCACCGTTACTTGGCGGTTGGTCTAATGTCCTGTTCCTCTATGGGGTACCACCGGTATTACTTGGTATACTTTGGTGGGCAACCTATAGAGAACCGGTACATCTTGATAAACAAGCTCAAAAGACCAGTGAAGTGCCGTTTCGCGAGGCGCTACCAAATGTTATACGTTTAAAGGGGATCTGGTGGATCGGGCTTTCTTTTTTCGGAGTATACGGCGCCTTCATGGGAATTAGCGGGTATCTGCCTACTTACCTACGAGAGATCGGATGGGCAGCCAGCGACGCTGATAGCGCTCTTACCCTGATTGTCGGCGCTACCGCGGTAACCTCCATCCCCATGGCCCTATTATCGGACAAGCTCGGTTCGAGGAAAAAAGTACTTGTACCAGCCCTGATTGTATCGACGGTTACTCTCGGCTTAATCCCGCTGGTGGATGGAGCAGCGATATGGGGTTTACTGGTTATCAACGGACTGGTACGGGGTGCGGTGTTCCCTCTGTTTATCGCTATCCAAGTAGAGCAGAAAGGAGTTGGCGCCCGTTATGCCGGGACCGCTGTAGGCCTTACAAGCAGCCTCGGTATGCTCGGAGCATTCGCCGCACAGCCTCTTGGCATGAACCTTATTGACAGTTATGGCGCTGGTGCACCATTGGTTTTTTGGACCGGACTCTCTCTCATTACAATGATTGGCTTTTTTTTCGTAAAAGAGATGCCACACACTACCAGTTAGATCAACACCACGACAAAGGTCTTATCTCCTCGCTGTATTTCTTCGTTATATTGCAAGCGTGCTCTGTTTCATGGTAAAGCCGCATGGTACACCGATCTCCATTTTGATATAAGGCCTGATTTTCTTCAGCCGGAACAATATATGAATATTTTAATAATGGGGATTGTCCTCAAGACAACAAAACTTGAGGCAAAGGAAAGACACATACCTGGAAAAACATGTCCGGTTTCAGCAATCAGACTCCACAATGAAGCGGGATATGATATAATTAACCGTTTTAAATGCAACAATATGAAAGAATCTTCAGTTAGTTATTCAGAGTGTTAAGAAGTATGTTTTACCGAACTTAATTACAAGGAGTATGTATGATGAAAAAGGCAGCTAATAAGAAGAGTATCGCATCCTTGTGCGGGCTGGAGAACGCTGATATACGTAACGTTATCAAGGCTATGGGGTATACGGATGATGACCTGACCACGAACAGGCCTGTTATCGGCATCGCTAACTCGTGGAATACCTTGATACCCGGCCATTTCAACCTGAGAGAAATCAGTGAGCAGGTGAAGAAGGGAATCCACCGGGCAGGGGGTACGGTCTTCGAATTCGGAGTTATCGGGCTATGCGACGCCATAGCTAAGGAGAATTTCAATTATGTATTACCCTCCCGGGAGGTGATTTGCGATTCTATTGAGATAATGGCCGGGGCTAATCCACTGGATGGTATCGTGATGCTGGCCTCCTGTGACAAGATAGTGCCGGGAATGCTGATGGCTGCCGCCAGGCTGGACATACCGGCCATTATGGTTAACGGCGGCCCCATGCTGGGGGGAATGGAATTCGCTGGCCGCAAGTTGAATGCAACGTCGATATCGGAAGCATTGGGAATGTACCAGACCGGGAAGATTTCTTTGGAAGAATACCGGAAAGTGGAAGATATGTCCTGTCCTACCTGCGGCTCATGCTCATTCATGGGTACGGCCAATACAATGTGCTGCTTGGCGGAAGCAATGGGCATGACGCTAACCGATAGCGGGACTATTCCGGCTGTTTACTCCGATAGGCTAAGATTGGCCGAACGAACTGGTGAGGCTATCTGTAACCTGGTAGAACAAGGTATCACGACCAGAAATATCATCAACCGTAAATCGTTGGAAAATGGGGTTAAGGTCTGCCTTGCCATCGGGGGTTCAACCAATGCCGTTCTGCACCTGAGCGCCCTGGCCTATGAGGCTGAGGCAGATATTAACATCCTGGACGCCTTTGATGTTTTCAGTAAAAACACGCCTACAATAGCGAAGGTCTATCCGGCCGGCGATGCGGATATGGAAGACTTCTGGAAAGCTGGCGGTATACCCCGCGTTATGGACAGGCTACAGTCGTTGTTAAACATGGATGCTATGACTTGTACCGGTAAGGTGATGAAAGAAAATATCAATACATTCAGGTTTAGGTTCCCGGAAAATGATGAAATTATAAAAACTATCGATAGGCCATTCGATTTTTCGGGTGGCTTGGCCGTAATTAGAGGAAACCTAGCTCCTGATACGGGCATCAGTAAGCCTGCGGCCATAGACCCGGCTGTGAGAAAGTTTACCGGTACCGCGGTGGTGTTTGATTCCGAAGAAGAAGCCAATCGCACCATACTGGACGGGAAAATCAAAGAGGGCAATGTGGTGGTTATAAGGTACGAGGGCCCTAAAGGTGGGCCGGGTATGGTGGAAATGTACCGGGCGTTGAAATACCTGCACGGCCTAGGCTTGCATAAATCTACTGCTGTTATTACCGACGGTCGTTTTTCAGGTACGAACAACGGTTGCTTTGTGGGCCATATCTCCCCGGAAGCTTTCGAGGGCGGACCTATAGCCGTGGTTAAAAATGGAGATACAATTAGTATCGATGTTGAGAGTGGCACAATTAATCTGCATGTTTCTGATCGAGAGATAGAAAAACGTCTAAAAGGATGGAAAAAACCAGCGCCTAAAGTGAAAAGAGGATATCTAAGCCTCTATTCCAAACTGGCGTCTTCAGCTGATGAAGGCGCAGTCCTTAAATACTCACAAGAGTGAAGAGGACAAACCAGTATTCGATTAAAATCTCTTAAAATCACCGAAG
>JASFHJ010000153.1:0-4447 GCA_050123255.1 Dehalococcoidia bacterium | reverse complement strand
TTTATTGATGTTAATCATTCCGAACGATATGCTACAAGCGCAGGTCGCGAGGTTAATCAGAATAAATATAGGGGAGGAAGATGATGAATAGCCGGGATTGTAACACCCCCGGCGACAGCCTGGGCGCTACCAACTACCTGCTGAACGGAGGCGATATCTTCAGCCTGAGAGATATCCTGGGTCATACTACCTTCGAGATGGTCAATCATTATCTCCACTTTACCAGCTCCCAGATTACCAGCCAGCACCAAAAGTATTCCCCGATGGACAAGCTATATAATCCCAGTTGAAACCTTGAACCTAAGTCAGGGTGTTATCGACTATTATTTACTAAGTCTTTAAAAAGGTGGGGTGTTGTTCAGCTGTGATAAGAATTGTATAATCGATGCAACCAAAAAAACTTGTTTTTCCGTGAAAAAGAGTCTTAAAATTGGATTTCTAATATGGTAGTATTTAAAAGATTGATATCAGGGTATTGAGTAATATTCTTTGTATGGTGGCAATAAGCGATGGCTTACCAGCTAATGAATGTATTTATCATTTATTATTAGTAACAAAGGGAGGAGCATATGTTAGCCCAGGTTGTCCTGACACCAACGGAGTCTAAAAAACTGATTGCTAAAGCAATTACCGAACTAGATGTGGTGAAGAAGGCAGCTACAGACGGAATGGTCGTGATACATCCGAGCAGTAGTACTTACTTTATTTTTGAGGAACTAATCGGGGTAAAACCCATGACCAACTATTGGGTTTGTGGCGTGGTTACACCACGGGGAATGTGCGTGGAGATGGCCATGACGGTTGGAGACCATTCTCCGCGAACCGTTGAATTTGATCCAGGGGAGCTTCGAGGTCTGTGGGCCATAAAGAAGGGAAAAGTCTTACTTGAAAAAACACTTAACGAGTTAATGGAGCAGATGACAGCAAAAGATGTATTCATCAAAGGGGCAAATGCACTGGACACTCAAGGTAATGCGGGTGTTTTAATCGGCGAAAGCGCGGGCCTGGGCACAGTATTATCAACATGGAGGAAAAAGAAGTTCACATTGGTTTATCCGGTGGGTCTGGAGAAACTGATATCCATACCCATACGACAGGCCGCGGCGGAAGCAAAACAAGCCAAGTACGAATACAGTATGGGACTACCCGCCGGATTATTTCCTTATCCGGACGGAAAAACAATAACAGAAATAGATGCCGTTAAAATTTTGAGCGGCGCCATTGCTGTACCTGTAGCTTCAGGTGGTTTAGGTGGTGCCGAGGGTGCAATAACACTGATCATCAGGGGAACCAACGAACAAGTTAGATGCGCGATAGAAATTATTGAGCAATCTAAAGGATCCAAACTGCCTTCGTTGCGTTTGTCCAACTGTAGCGATTGCTCGGTCCCACATTGCCGATTCCCCGTTGGAGATAAACATTGGGTCTAGCGTATTATCGATGCTGGAAAAAGGCATTCCAGAATAAAACGAGAAAATTTATTAAAATTCGTCTTTTCATCGAGGAAAAGCTGGAGGATATAGCTGACAGGCCGAAATCAACCTGCCAGCAGGAAGGAGCTTTTATACCGTGAGTATTGTGAATTCCGTTCTTGGACCCCTTGATATTAAAGATCTCGGTTTTACGCTTATGCATGAACATGTCTTTAGTCAGGGATTTGTAGCTCAGAACTTTCCCGAACTTTTTGGTGAGGGCTTCATGGACCGGATTATAAATGGAGTAACCGAAGCCAAGAAAGAGGGGATCGATACTATCGTTGACGCTACTACTTACGATCTCGGACGTGATGTCTCCGTACTGGCTGACATTGCGCGGAGGACCAATGTCAACATCATAGCATGTACCGGATGGTGGATGAATTTACCCGAATATATCGCCGGAGCTTCCCCGGACTTGTATGCCGACATGTTCGTACGAGAGATTGAAGAGGGAATTGCCGGTACCGGTATCAAGGCCGGCATCCTCAAATCGGCTGCCGACCATGGTGAAGTGACGGCAACGGGGGAGATAATGCTGCGCGCCGTAGCCAGAGCCCACCGCCGGACTCTGGTACCAATTATGCTGCATTCCGATGCACTCGGGCAGTTAGCCAGGCAGCAATTAGCTATCCTGAAAGAGGAAAGCGTCGACCTGAACAGGGTCGCCGTGGACCATGTCAATGATAGTACGGACATGGAATATCTTACATGGCTGCTGGACCAGGGATGCTACCTCGGCATGGACCGTTATCCGGGACTTGGTTTGAGTTCATATGCCCGGACGGAAACCCTGAAGTCACTGATTGATGCAGGCTGGATTGATCGCCTTCTTCCCTCTCATGATTTTGGTTTAGCCACACCGGAAACGTTTTATCCGCCTGACGTAAAGGAGAGTATCGAAAAAGACAATCCCTATGGGTATTTGTATATGAAGAAGGTAGTCTTTGAACAACTCAGAGAGATGGGAGTCCCGGAAGCTGTGTTAGACACTCTTTGCGTTAATGGCCCTCGAAAATTTTTCGAAGGTGCCTAGAGTGTTTTTGTATCATTATTTAGTTATCTAAGAAAATAGTGACGAGCTGCACCAATGTATGGTGCTCAATTGAATCTCGTAAAAGAAGTAAACATGAATGCAAAGAATGACAATGAGGTTACTTCGGCTGGAATCGGATACGTACCTCCCTTGAACTCGTCGCCCATTAAGTTAAGGAAAGGCATAATCCCGGAAAGAATATATGATTTCGAGATACCTCCTGAACCGATTCCACCCAGCGATATCAAGAAAGTAATAGATACCGAAGTTGTGGTAGTTGGCGCGGGAGTAGCCGGTTTAAGCGCTGCCCTTTCCGCTTCCGAGGCAGGAGCCAAAACTGTCCTGTTGGAAAAGATGGCGACATTCCAGGCGCGCGGTCATGATAATGCCTTCATCGGCAGCCGGCTTCAGAAGAAGCTGGGTATCGAAATCGACAAAGACGAAGTTATCCTGAATCTGATGAAATACGGGGCCAACAAACCGGATCAAAGACTGATTAGAATGTGGGCGGAGGGGAGTGGTGAAACTGCGGACTGGTTAATGGATATGACGGATGCCGCCGGTATCGAGGTGATTATCTGCAAATACCCTCCGCCGCCGGTATTCGATAACACCACTGAATATTATCCCCAGTACTCGGCCACTCATCAATATAGAAATGAACGCCTGATGGCAAAATGCTTACTGGACAATGCTTTGAAAAAGGGAGTTGTCACCTATTTTAAGACCCACGCGAAACAATTGTTAAGAAAAGAAAAAGGCAGGGTCACGGGTGTCATCGCTCTAAATACAGCCGGAGAATATCTGCAGTTTAATGCTGCCAAAGCCGTTGTGCTCTGCACGGGAGATTACGGAAACAACACTGAAATGATGGCAAAATATTGTCCTCAATCATCATATCTAGCATCGATGATACCCACCTCTACCGGGGATGGGCATTTGATGGCGATGTGGATTGGTGCGGTAATGGAACCGACGCCGCACGCTCCAATGATCCACGGCCCCGCCGGGCCTCTTCTTTCTTCGGCATTTCTACAGGTAAATCTTATGGGGGAGCGTTTTCAAAACGAAGACGTGCCGATACAAAGTAACATTAACGCCGTCGAGCGGCAACCCGGTAAGACAGCCTGGCAGGTTTTCGATTCCAAGTACCCGGAGGAGATACCATATCATGGGATAGGCCTCGGGAAAATCATTGTAGCCACTGAAAAAATCCAGCAGGAAGTAGCTGAAGTATCAATAACGGCTGATTCAATCGAAGAGCTGGCGATAAAGATGAAATTGCCTGTTAAAACATTCAAGGCGACGGTAAAAAGGTACAATAAACTGGCACGTCTTGGGAAAGACCTGGATTTTGGCAAGCGCCCTGATCGATTATCTCCTGTCGATAGGCCGCCTTTTTATGCCGGCAAAAATGGTTACTCTTTACTCGCCGTTATGGGCGGGCTTATTGTCAATATGAATTTACAGCCACTGGATAAAAACTGGAAAGTCATTCCCGGACTTTTCCTCGCGGGAAATACCGTGGGTAACCTGTTCTCCGGAGATTATCCCACGATGTGCCCCGGTCTTAGCCACGGAATGGCCATACACTTCGGGAGGATTGCCGGTTTGAATGCAACATATAAATAACAACAAGCAACCGCCGTAAATAATGTTAATGGTCTGGTGAAGGAGTTCCGCAAGGCACTTTCCGAACCCGGCCCGCACCTGATAGAGATAATGGTATCTATATCTAAATGATTGATAACCATGATAGAATTGTAAATAATATTAATTCTGAACAAATATTTTATTAAGAGAGTTTAAAGATATTTACACCCGTGATACATAGCCAAGATTCGCTTCACATTTGTCGGAACCAGTCATGGAAGATGAATCAAAAGAAATAAAGATGGCGGATGCAGTCATTACCGATGAGATGATAGCTAAAATG
>JASFHJ010000152.1:0-4453 GCA_050123255.1 Dehalococcoidia bacterium | reverse complement strand
CGAATACTGCACCGCCAACGCCGGGGTGGTCGGACTGACCAAAGCGGTAGCCATCGAGCTTTACAGCTACGGGATTACCTGCAACGCCTTCTCTCCGTGGGCCAGGACCCGGGCTTCCTACGAACTTGACACCTATAACGAAGCGGTCGATGAATTTGACAGCCCCTTCCTCAGGAAAATGCCAAAAAAGCCGGGCGGTAGCGCCTCGGCGGATGTCACACCCGGACCGGAATATATCGCTCCGTTCATCTGCTACCTGGCCAGCGACGCCGCCAGGGATATCAGCGCGTCGGTGTTTACGCTGGGGGGAAATACCATCAGCATGTACTCCGAGCCGGTACACTCGCACAACCTGATCAAATATGATGATAAACCCTGGACGCTGGAAGAAATCCAGCAGCAGGCGCCGGGGGCTTTGTTTGCGGGTTATAAGAGCATAGCCGCTGATCCGGGGTAGGTTTACTCATTTCATGGAATGAACAAGTAATTAACCTGTCATTGCGAGCGCAGCGAAGCAATCTCATTGATAAATTGAAAAGATGATTGAGATTGCTTCGTCGTCTTTATGAGGAAAGACTCCTCGCAATGACAATGAGTTGATATTTTAAACAGGCGCGATAATCACCGACCGCGGTTTTTCCTCCATGGTCTTCACCAGTTCGGAAACGGGACCGTACATCATGCAGGTAGCCTGGCAGTGCTTGACGCAGGCGGGTAATTCACCGCTCCTGGTCCTTTCGGCGCAGAGGTCGCAGAAACGTGTCGCCACCGGGATAAAGTCCAGGTGAACCTTGTCCGGACCCACCGTTTCCACCTCGTCCACCCGTATGCCCACCATTCCGTCGGAGAAGTTATGTTCCTGTTTGCAGGCTACCTCGCAGGCATGGCAGCCGGTGCAGTATTCATATTCTATAAATAAGCCGTTACGAGCCATGGCTACTCCTTTCAATCCTTTATCTTGACAACCCGGCACTGACAGGAACGGTAATCGGTACCGCCGAATCCCGACTTGGCCTGGTTACCCATGGAAGTGAGATTGTTGATGTTATGGTCCCAGGTGCTGAAAAGATTGGGCGCTTTACCATCGGTCTCCGGCAGCCACCAGCCGTGCGGGCAGGTAACCACCCTGGGATGAGCCGTGGCGGTAACCTTGGCGCGGAATTTTACCCTGCCGCGCTTGTTCTCCACGTATACCCACTCTCCGTTAGCGATTCCCGCATCCTCAGCCGCCTCGGGATGTATTTCCACAACGGGGTCAGGGTCCAGCTCGCGCAGCCAGGGAATCATCCGGTGCTCGGAATGGAAGAAGACAGGCGAACGCCGCCCGGTGGTAAGAATCAGCGGGTATTCTTTGGCGACATCCGGGGTGGACACTTCGCTTTCGGCCGGTTCTTCGTAGTACGGCAGCGGGTCAAGTCCCCATTCCTCATATCGTTTGGAATATAGCTCGACCTTGCCGGTAGGTGTATCGAATCCCGGCTGGCCGTCCTGCCTTAACAGGCCTTTTTCGTGGCGGTAGTAGGGCCGGGTGGGATGTCCCTCCGGCGGAAATTCCCAGCCGCCTTTATTGGCCAGTGTGTCGAAATCAGTATTCCCGTCCTTGAGCCGGTCGTTGATGAGTTCGCGGACGGTATCGTATTTTATCGGGGTCGTCGCCAGCCGCTTCGCCATCTCCAGGTTGATTTCCCAGTCGGACTTGCATTCGCCGACCGGTTTGACGGCCTGCTGGGTGACGCAGAGCGGCTGCCACCAGGAACGGAAGCTTTCCTTTTCGCAGAAGGAAACAGCCGGGAGGAAAATATCGCCCAGTGCCATGCTGGTGGGATTCTGGAAAAGGTCGACGACGACGATGAAATCCAGGTCTTTCATGGCTTCGTAATGCCGCCTGGGATCGGCCGCCTGTCCGCCGAGGATGTTGGAGGTCTGTATCCAGGCGCCGCGTACCTTATAAGGTTTCCCCGTTTCCAGCTGTTCGATTAATACATCGGGTTGTACCCAGCCACGGAAATTTTTAATCATCGGGTAATCGTTGGCGCCGATTCTCTTCTCGTTAAGTTTCTTAACCAGTTCCTCACCGTAGAGCTTGGTAAGTTCGGCGGAACTGAAGGGATAGGTGGTAACGCCGTGGGAATTCTTGGCGATGACGTTACCGCCGGGATTATCGACGTTACCGGTAATCGCCCACAGGTGGTTGATGGCCTGAGCGACCACGCTGCCGGCCGGCATGGCGTCAACCGGCTCGCCCCACTGAATCGCCGAAGGCTTGTTATTGGCGTAGAGTCGGGCAGCCTGCCTTAAAAGATCGGCCGGTACCCAGGTAATCTCTTCTACTTTCTCCGGCGGATACTCCTGGACTCTTTCTTTCAATTCGTCGAAGCCGTAACACCACTTCTCGACGAATTCCTTATCGTAGATACCTTCGTTGATAATAACGTTGAGCATGCCCAGGGCTATCGCCCCGTCGGTACCGGGACGGTTCTGCAGATGTACCTCGGCGCGGCTGGAGAACCAGGTGGAACGCGGGTCGATGACGATTAACTTGGAGCCCCGCTTCATACAGTCGATTATCCAGTGACCGAAAAATCCGTCGTGGCAACCGGCAATCGGATTCTGCGCCCAGATAATGATGTACTTGGGGGGTTCCCATTCCTCGGACTCATAGCGCTCCTCGAGGAACTGTGAAGCGTCCAGTACGCAGTATGAGCCCTGGGTGGCGAACATGGCGCCGAGTCTCGGTGTGTAGCAGGCATGTCCGGCGAGTCCTACCTGCACCCAGTTGGGGCTGCCGTAAGCGTACATCAAAAAGGTTATAGGGCCGCCGATATCCCTGCCGGTACCCTGGCAAAAAATTACCGATTCCGCGCCGTATTTATCGCGGATATCCTTCAGCCTGGTCTCAATGGTTCCGTAGGCTTCGTCCCAGGAAATGGGTTCCCATTTGCCTTCTCCCCGGGCTCCGACACGTTTCAGCGGGGTAGTAACGCGGTCGGGATGATACATATACTGGGGTATAGCCAGTCCTTTGGGACAGAGCCTTCCCTGGTTATGAGGATGGTTGGTATCCCCCTCGACGCATACCACTTTGCCATCTTTAACGTAAATTTCAGCCCCGCAGCCACCGTGGGAACCGCAACCGGCCGACCACATGGCCGAGAGAACGATCTTATCTGCATTTTTTTCCATAAACTATCTCCTTTCCGGGCTTAATAACATAGAGACTTTCAACGTAAATTTTAAAGCTTTACGAGCGTAAGTGTCAAATTCTAAGCCTGTCCCATAATGTCATATACGACTTCAACTGTGATTAATGTTGCTTTGGCACCGTATTTCTGGTAATATTTCTATGTGGAAGTATTCGTCACGGAAACTGACGTGTGTACGGATTATCTGATTCATTTTACTCGTGATTTCCCGTTAGTTATCTAGCTGCTTCACAGTATTATCCAAAGGAGAATTTCTTATGGCAGAAAAGAAAAGAGCAGTGATCGTCGGCGGTGGTACCAGTAAATTCGGAGTCAGGCAGGCTACCTTACTCGATATGGTGCAGGAAGCCGCCCGGGCTTGCGCCGACGACATACCAGGATTAAAACCGGCGGATATCGACGGTTTAATCATCGCCACCACCATGGCGGGACGGCACTCCTCGGCGCTCAACACCGCACCGCTGATAGTGCACCGGCTCGGCCTCCGGCCCACCTCCATCTGCATCAGGCTGGATACCCTGTGCGCCGGCTCTAACTCGGCCGTTATCGTCGCCAAGGGTCTGGTGGAAAGCGGCATCGCCGAAATAGTACTGGTTACCGGTGGTGAAAAGGTCTACATGCCGCAGCGCTGGGAGACCAATTACACGCAGTTGATGGTCAATGACCATGACTGGGATTCGGCGATGGGACTGGGAGTTCCCCCGCCTTTCTTCGCGATGATTGCCCGGATGCACATGAAGAAATACGGTACCACCAAGGAGCAGATGGCTCATGTCTCGGTAACCAACTATACCTACGGTACCGATAGCGCCAAGGCACACTTCGCCGGTCGCTCCCTGACAATGGATGAAGCACTCGAAGCGAGAATTATTGCCGACCCCTTCGGGCTGTACGACTGCTGTCCGCTTTCCGACGGAGCTTCGGCGATTGTCATCGCTTCCGAAGAAAAAGCCAGAGAGCTTTCCGACCGGCCGCTGGTCTACCTGCGCGGCACGGGTCAGCACGCTACCCACAGCATGTCGGCCGGCTGGCCCGGCGACACTCTTGCCGAATGGCCCCACCTGAAAACGGCCGGCGAGGTAGCTTTCGCCAATGCAAAACTCACGCCCCAGGATATCGACGTCGCCCAGACGCATGACTGCTTCACCATATCCGAGATTATCGAGCTTGAAGAACTCGGTTTTTGTTCTAAAGGCGAGGGTGGACCTTTCGTCGCCTCCGGCGCTACCAAAATTGACGGAGCCATTCCC
>JASFHJ010000151.1:0-4500 GCA_050123255.1 Dehalococcoidia bacterium | reverse complement strand
TGGTGCAGTTCGGTCCCGTTGACTACTCCATCAGCATCGGCAAGCCGGGGCAGGTGCAGAGTCCCGAGGTACAGGAGGCCCACAGGTATATGATTGATACGGCGCTGCAAAAGGGAGTGGCGCCCCGTGTTGAGATAGGCGGCTTCGAGCAGGCGAAGCCTTTCGTCGATATCGGAGTCAAGCACTTCTGTATCGGCTGGGATACCCGCGTCATAGATGAATGGTGCCGTCAGCAGGCCGAGGGCATGGCGAGACTGCTTAAGTAATGGGGGAACTGGAGATATCATGACTCGACCGAGAGTTTTCGTCGCCCGCAAAATATTCCCGGAAGCGCTGGAGAAAATCGGGGCGGTCACCGATATGGAGGTCTGGCCCGACGTTATGCCGCCTTCCTACAAGGTCCTGCTGGAAAAGACCCGCGACGCCGGGGGTATCCTCACCATGCTCAGCGACCGGATAGACGCCAATCTCATGGAGCAGTCTCCCGGGTTGAAGGTCATCAGTAACATGGCGGTGGGGCATGATAATATAGATGTCGCCGAAGCGACCCGCCGCGGCATTCCGGTTGGCTATACACCTGGAGTGCTTACGGAAACCACCGCCGACCTTATATTCTCGCTACTGGCGGCGGGAGCCCGCCGCATCGTCGAGGCGGACAAATACATCCGCGACGGCAGATGGAAGACATGGGAGCCGATGACGCTGCTGGGGCAGGATATCCACCACGCCACGCTGGGCATCATCGGGCTGGGGAGAATCGGGATGGAGGTCGCCAAGCGCGCCCGGGGCTTTGACATGAAAATCCTCTACTACAGCCGCACGCGCAAGAGCCCGGAAGAAGAGAAGAATCTCGGCCTGGAATACGTCGACCGGATGCCGGAGTTGCTTTCCCGGTCGGATTTTATCAGCCTTCACGTGCCGCTTACCGGTGAAACCCGGGGACTCATCGGCGCCGGCGAGTTCGCCATGATGAAGCCGACGGCTATCTTCGTCAATGCTTCCCGCGGCGCGGTGGTCGACCAGCCGGCGCTTTATGACGCTTTGAAGACGGGGCAAATACTCTCGGCGGCTATCGACGTTACCGAGGTGGAGCCGATACCTCCGGACGACCCGCTGCTGACGCTGGACAATCTGGTGATAACGCCGCATATCGGGAGTGCCAGCGTGCCCACGCGCACCACCATGGCCCTCATGGCGGCGGATAACCTTCTGGCAGGACTCCGCGGCGAGACCCCGCCCAACTGTGTGAATTTCTAATCCAGGATTCTGAAAGTCTCTAAAACGTGATTAAAATACTCCTCTACTTCAGGTGGTTCAGGCTCAGGATAATACCAAAACATCTGAATTTCCCAAGTCAAGCCGGCATGTTCGAAAATCGCTACCCTCAAAGACATTTTTTCTCCCATATATGTCTCAACAGCCTTCAGATAGTCGGCAGATATCCCGGCCACCAACATAACTTTTCGTATGATTTCTTCTGCTTCAGGAGTATATAAATATAAATAATAATCAAGCATATCGTTGGTGTTTAACATTTCTAAATATTCCGGGGTGACAATAAATATTGACAGTGACGGTTCATACGGCATCCCTTGTCCACTCGTAAAATATACTGCTGATATATCGGCGTCTATAAACGGTCCTGGGTCCAAATTCAAGTCGACTAGATTAAAGAATTCCGGATACTCGAAGGAAAAACGTGAGTGTTTGAAATATTCAAGTCGGATATCGTCTTCTTTCATCTCGTAGGTTTTATAGGTGACAGTCGTGGTTTCTTGTGTGGTTAATTCGCTTGTCGGGGTTTGATTCGCCGTAGTTACAAATGTCTCGGTCTCTGTGTCATTCGAGCAGCTTGTTATTAGTGCTATCGATAGTAATATCAATATTGAGGTCAATAATGCTATACACTTGAATAACCACTTATTCATCGTATCTGGAATTATAATCGTGTGCTACTGATATAGTCAATATCCATTAACTACCTTGACACTCCCTTTTCCCGTGAGTTAGGATTATAGCAGTTTATTCCCTGAAAGCCTCTATTAATGACTGAAAATAACAGTGTCATTCACATAGAAAATCTCACCAAGTTCTATGGCAAACAGCGTGGTGTCCTGGATATCGACCTTGATATCCGGCGCGGCGAGGTATTCGGCTATCTCGGCCCCAACGGCGCCGGCAAAACCACCACCATCCGTACGTTATTGCATTTTATATTTCCCACCCGCGGCCGGGTGACCATCTTCGGGCTGGACATCGCCCGGAACAGCCTGGCAACGCGGCGTCGCATCGGCTACCTACCCGGCGAGCTGGAAACGTATAACAACCTGACCGGTGCCGAGCTGCTGGAATTCATGAGCCGCCTCCACGGCGGCGTCGACTGGCGGTACGTAACAGAGCTTGCCGAACGATTCGATTACGACCTGGGCATGAGAATAAAATCGATGTCCCACGGCAACCGCCAGAAAGCGGGGCTTATCCAGGCTTTCATGAACCGGCCGGAACTGCTTATCCTCGACGAGCCGACCATCGGCCTCGACCCCCTGATGCAGCAGGAGTTCTACCGCATCATCGACGAGATAAAAGCCGAGGGCAGGACGGTGTTTCTGTCGTCGCACATCATGCCGGAGGTGGAACGGGTCTGCGACCGCGTCGGTATCATCCGTGAGGGTCGCCTGATTGCCGTCGAGGACGTAGATGTCCTCAAAGCCCGGGCTATCCGCCGGCTGGAAATACACTTTGCGGAACCCGTATCACCGGAGCAGTTCAGTAATATCACCGGTGTACGCGATATAGAAGTGCACGATAACAGACTGACCTGTACCGTTGCGGGAGAAATCGATACATTGATAAAAGCGGCGGCTCAGCACCATGTGGTCAACGTCATCAGCCACGAGCCCAGCATGGAGGAGATTTTCCTGGCCTACTACAATCAGGAGGACGACGTTGTTTCGTAATATCATCCTGAAAACCCTCAACGACCGCCGCCGCTCTCTGCTTTTCTGGGGAATCGGATTCATCTTCCTGGCGGCTATTCTGCTGGCTTTTTTCCCGGTAATTCGGGATGCGCCTTTTATCAGCGAATACCTGGAGTCTTTCCCGGAGGAATTCCTGGCGCTTTTTGCCGGTGAGGTCACCGATTACACTTCCCCCGAGGGCTATCTGAACGGGGAAGTATTTTTCCTGATGTATCCGTTGCTGATGCTGGTCTTCGCCGTCGGTTTCGGCGCCGGCTCCATCGCCGGGGAAGAAGAGAAGGGCACCCTGGACCTGCTGCTGTCCAACCCGATAAATCGCTGGCGGGTGGTATTAGAGAAGTACGTCGCCATGGCTGTCTGCACTTTCCTGCTGGCTTTCATTTTCTGGGCGACCCTGGCGATAGGCGGGGCGATAATCGATATGGGATTGAATTTAGCCCGGCTGGCGGCCGTTTGTTTCAGCGGTTTCCTGCTGGCGATGGCTTTCGGCTCCGTTGCCATGGCGGTGGGCAGCGCTCGCGGCAAACTGGGCGTCGCCATGGGGGTTGGTGGCGCGCTGGGGGTCTATGCCTATATGCTCAACGCCCTGGCGCCGCTCATCGACTGGCTGGAGCCGTTCCAGGTAGCTTCCCCTTTCTATTATTATATCGACTCCAATCCGCTGTCCAACGGACTGGACCCGCTGCACGCCGGGGTGCTTATCGGGCTGTCGGTGGTATTTCTGGTTGTCGCTGTCGTAACCTTCGAGCGGCGTGACCTGGCAGTCTAGAATAATCGTCCTGCGAATATACTTGAAATCCACGTATCCTGTGGTATAATTATCGTTACCACTATGCAGGAGGCGTCCTATGCCTTTCTCTGATGATGTTGTTAAAAGAGCCTGGGAGAGGTCGGGCGGCAGGTGCGAATGTACCAAGACAGTCCATGGTCACGGCCGGGTATGCCGGAAAAGACTTCTGGAGCAATACCGGGGCGATGACGAATCCGGCTACGGCTGGGAAGCCCAGAGTATCAGCGGTGGGGACACCAATGATTTAACCGACTGCGAAATACGCTGCTGGGACTGCTTTGAAGAAGTACGTTATCTGTAATCTATAGACGCCGGATTAACCGATATTATGCATTCAGCAGGCAATCAGCAAAAGACTTGATGAGATAATACATGGCGGTAGCGCCGCCGTCCTGTATACCCGCACTGCCGTCTTTAAACCACTGGGCTCTGCCGAATTTAGCTTTCATATTTACCGTGGCTTTCATACCATCTTCAGCGGCCTTAACCGCTGCGGATATGGCTTCTCGCTCAATTGCCCCTGTGGCTATTTCCTTTTTTAATGCTTCCACCGCCGGTACCAGAGAATCCAGTACGGTTTTGTCCCCGGTATTCGCTTTACCGCGCTTCATGATGTTTTCAACAGCGCCCTCACCGATTGCTTTGAAATCTTCCAGGCTGAGCTGCGTTTTCCCCATCGCCGCTTTAGCGCCGCCCATAAAGGCGGATGAGAGAATCGTGCCGAACGTCGAG
>JASFHJ010000150.1:0-4504 GCA_050123255.1 Dehalococcoidia bacterium | reverse complement strand
CGTAGCATACTGTCATGGCGAACTCCATGAGACCGGCGGAGTCATGGATAAAATTGGAACCGGCTAAGGCACACATCAGGTTGGTTATAGCGGACTCGTATCCACTCTGCGCGTCCAGTATTTTAGAATCGGTCATACCGCCGGTAGCGTAGTAAGGTAGCTCGAAATGCTGGGCTATCTGGGCTCCGGCAGCATTAAGCAGGCCCATCTCCACCGACCCGGCGATGTATTTGAGATCGCGCAAGTCTGTGTTGGTGGCTACCGAGCCGTAGATAACCGGCGTTCCCGGATTTACCGATTGTGCCAATATTATAGCCATCAGAGAATCGACTGTCTGGACTACCAGGTTACCGGCCAGCGTCACCGGCGAAGTTGCCCCGCACAGAGGCTCGGAGGGACAGACAAGCGGTATTCCGCTCTTGGCAGCGGCCACTACGAGGTCGCCGTACTCACCGTCGATAATAAAAGGGCTTATACTGCAGGTTATTAAAGAGATGAGGGGACGTTCGCGGAGGGCTTCTGCCGAACCGGCGATTATCTCGGCCATGCGTATCACTTGCCGCATGCCGTCGATAGTATAGATGCCGCCCATAACGTGCTTGGTGGTATTATTCAGTCCGGCAAAGAAACGGTTGACATCTACCCGCTCGATATCAAGTTCATTGGGATAGGTTGGTAACAGGAAGAGGTGAATATTATCCAGCTTATCGGTAAGCCGGGCGATATTTACCAGGTCACTAAGAGAAGCAAGTCTTTTTTCGTTGGTCTTCGGTTCATAAACGTACAGGGCGGTACCGCCGGTGCCGGTATAAACCCTTTTTCCACCCAGATGTATATCGTTTTTGTCATTACGCCCGCAGAGGACTATTTCTGATGGTGCTTGCTTGATTAACTGTAGAGATTTTTCGCGATTGAAACGGACTCTTCTCTGGTCTCTATCAACAATGCCGCCGGCGTTTTCCAGTATATCCAGAGCTTTTTCGGAATTGACCTCACAGCCTACTTCCTCGATTGTTTTTAATGCCGTCTCGATTATTTGTGAAATGGCTTCGGGGTCGAGAGGTTTATAACTGCCCCCGGCCAATCCTTTACGAATCATCTACTAGATACATTATCTCCTCCTGCCCGGGCAATCCTTTTTTAAACAGGTGACACACGGGTTATATTCTTCTATGCCTTTTCCGGGCAGACCAATACCTATAACGCCGGAAACTGATTTCTGCGGTATCATCAGCGAACTCTCGTTTAATCTTATCCCCGCCGTATCCCCATCCAGTAGCCGAAAGACTTTTTCCTGCTGCTTCACTGGCCAGTCGCAGTAACCCGGGCTAAAACGACGGCCGATAACCAGTCCTTCTTCGGCGGCTTTTAGCTTAATCTTTTCCTGGACCAAACCGGCCAGCTTTTCAGCCGCGGCCGAACCGATGGCATCGAGTACGGTGGCCTGGAGAACCATGTTTTTTTCCGCCAGGTAGGCCACCATCTCTTCGAGATATGGACCTATTGTCAGAGCAAAAACCGCAACCTTTCGGCACTTTTTCATGAGTATAGCCAGTACTTTACTCTTGATAGTGACATCACCTAAAATCTTAATCTTGTTTCTGGATACGGAAAGGATATCTTTATAATTAAGAGTGTATGAAGGTGCCAGAAAATCCTGGTAATTATCGATGTAGTCGTCCACCAATGATTCTACACGGGCAGACGGTTCGTATTCGTCGCTACACCCTATACGTCTTAACAAATTTGCTTTATTAATATCTATTTCACTATCGGTACTCGGCATAGGTTTATCCTCTAACAGTTCTGGAAATTTGGAATAAAGGCGCAAACCTTCCCTATTTTGGAAAGAACATTTCCAACGGCGATGAATGGAAGGTAAATAGAAGGGGGGTTAGCGTGTATTAAACACGGATTTTTAAAGAGAAGAATTGTTAGGAGGTGATGCTAAAAAAGCGGGTAAACAGCCTGTTGCTATGGACTGCTTAATCTATGAATCTCCGGAATATTCAGGGTGGGGAACGATTCTTCGATAGTCAGACCACTAGCCCCCAGACAATACGCCTAGTTCCTTCTTCAGATCACGCTCTAACCTCCAGGTAAAAGATTTTTTACACTCCTTCTCTTGGGTGGATAGGTTTATCTTAACACTAATGAGATTGTTTGTCCAGTTGACATAAAGATTTTTAGAGTACGTGAAATTATCTTAGTATAAGTTCGGTTAGTAGTACGTTGATTCATTAATCAAGATATAGCAATGCCCGGATGAATTAGTAGCTAAAGCTATATCATATCTTTGTACTGAAGCTAACTATATAAGCCCGTCGTTTCTTCAGTAGGTTTGAGATTGATGTTTTGATGGAGATAAAGCCTCCCCCGTCTCCAGTTTGGAAATTATAGCGTTAAATATTAACTTAATGACGCTTTTTATATCTAATATCTTGCATCAAATTGGAATGTCACGAATGATGCATTTCTTCTGTGTCCAGATAAATATCCGCAATATCCTTCACTTAACTCCTTCCGGAAAACCTCACCTTACTATTGACAAAGCTTTGATATAAGACTATGCTCGATTTAATAAGTGTAAGGTGTCCTTGGGAATTAGCTTCCATATAACACACGGAAATCCCCAGGATATTTTGCCGAAGGTTACAATCCCAAAGTTCGATAAAGATATTTTGGGGAAAGGGGAGGTGAGAGATGGCGGGAAGCGAACAGGAACGGAAATATGTCAGCGACAGCAAACAATCTCAAAAGCCTGATACTTGCCCCGAATGTGGAGGTGAGAGTATTACCTCATGCCCCGGCGGGGCCAGTCTTAAGGCGGTACCGGGCATCTGGTGGATTTGCGACGACTGCAAACATCAATGGTAAGTATCACAGATTTACCGATAAAGTGAATAAAGCTCGTTTACCCATTGTAAAAGTATTGCCATCGTAGTATAATTTATGTATAGTTCCAGTTTAGGTTAATACGATATTTTTTAAATCTACATAGATTTACATTCGAAATTGGATGACCCGAGCTCTAACTAAATGACTAAGAGAGGAGGTCATCCAATGAGTTTTGAAGACAAGTCCCTTCAATGTTCCGACTGCAGTACCACGTTTACCTTCACCGCTGAGGAACAGGAATTCTACCAATCCAAAGGCTACACCAACGAGCCGAAGCGATGCCCGGAATGCCGTCAGGCAAGGAAGTCAGAACGTTACGGCAACAGTGGTTATCGAGCCCCCCGCCAGATGTTTCCGGCTGTATGCGCCGAATGCGGGAAAAACACCGAAGTACCCTTTGAGCCCCGCGGTGACAGGCCGGTTTACTGCAGCGATTGCTATCGCACCGTCCGCCCGAGTAGATAAGTGAGGTTAAACCATGAATCGTATTCGGGCTGGAAATCCGGTCCGGATATGATTCATGGTAAATATTGTTTTGTCACTAGAAGTATCAATACATGAAGGTGAATCACAAGAATCTTTATTACGCCGTTTCCAGAAGAAGGTGCAGATGAGCGGCGTCCTGCGTGAATTGAAAGCCAGCCGATATTTTATACCAAAAAGCGAAGCTGCCCGCATCAAAGCCAAGAAGAACGCACAACGGAGACGGCGGCAGGGTTATTAGCTAAACCAGGAAAGAAAATCCATACAAAAGGTGAAGGAATATGAAAATCTATGTGGGTAATCTGGCCTATGATGTTACCGAGGATGAACTGTCCGCGGAGTTCGGGGTTTATGGAAAGGTGGAATCCGTGGCTGTTCCTGCCGATAAGTTCAGCGGACGTCCCCGGGGATTCGCCTTCGTGGAAATGGCATCGAAATCAGAGGCCGAAGCCGCCATCACTGGACTCAATGGCAAGACGTTGAAAGACCGCATTATCGTGGTCAATGAGGCACGTCCCCGTCCCGATAACAGGGGCGGTGGTTCATATGGCAATCGGAGGGGCGGCGGCTATAGCAGCGGCGGTTATGGCGGTGGCAGAGGCGGCCGCTCGGGTGGAGGCCGGCAGCGGAGATATTAACGAAATTACAGGTTGATTTAAAGTGAACGCTATGAATATCTACGTGGGTAATCTATCATTCGAAACAACCGAAGACGAACTACGCCAGGAATTCTCCGAATTTGGGGAAGTAATATCTGTAATCATCATGAATGATAAGTATATCGGCAGCGGCCAAACCAGGGCTTATGGATATGTCGAAATGGCTTCAAAATCCGAAGGCGCTGAAGCGATTACTAATCTCAAAGAGAAATTGTTAAGAGGCCGGATTCTTAAAGTCGTCGAAGCCCTGCCGCTTTCAAATCGAAATAGAAAAATAACCCGTAATTCCAGGGACAACTACCGTTCTAACAGAAACAGGGAAAGAAAATACCAGATGATCTGAGCAAATTAAAACGTACACTGGATGCTAAACCCTGTATTTCACCAAGGAGTTAAATGAATTTCGAAACCTTTAATCTACACCCGAGTATCATGGCCGGTGTACGTGAACTCGATTACGCGGT
>JASFHJ010000149.1:0-4526 GCA_050123255.1 Dehalococcoidia bacterium | reverse complement strand
ATACCACCTCTCCCCGAGGCAATCGATGTCCCCGAAGGCACACCCCACAGCTGGCGGGCCGTGTATACTCAGATTTACTTTAATGACTTTGAGAAATCTTTATCGCCCGGACTCAAGCTTAACGAAAACTCGGAATTGACCAATGACGCCGTGGACGGCAAGCAGGCGGTTACGTTATCTAACTGGGGCAGTATAGATACAGACCCGGATGCACTCCCCCTTTCGCCGGATGTTTACTACCTGTTCGAATTCGACTACAAAATTCTTGATAGAGGCACTTCTGACCATGTACTGGAGAACTCCTTCTTTCCCGAGGGTTCAAGCCGGGAGGAAGACCAGATGCACTGTTTGACGATGCTTTCCAACGCCGAGACAAGCGGCACTTTTGCCAGCGGGGGCCTGACCACCGCCGGTGCCGATGCCTATTATCTTAAAATCCAGGCGACCGAAGGAGCGACCATTGTTATCGATAACCTTACCATCCTGCGTCAGGACATCGTCCCCATCACCGCACAACCGGAGCAATGGGCCGTCCTGAACGACCTGTCCTACCCGCGCCTGGGGAACTACCAGGGAGGTCATACTAGCCACTGGGCGCTTGATGGAGGCGGTGTGGTGCCGGACTGGCCGGAAGGCGAACCCGTCTACCAGGCGGAAGAATTGGAGGAACGGCTTGCCTTCTTTGATATAGTTGCCGGAATTTACATCGGGGTACAAACACATGATACCGCTTTCGTAAAAAGGCTCCGCGAGATGAACCCGAATATCGTCATTCTGCCCTATCGTATTGCCTTCGAGCAGGGGACCGACCAGCCACGCCCCCCACACGCCACGAGGTCTGCCTTCTTCGACTTCTATGACGGGCTGGCTGATATCTGGTTTGTCACGGATACCAAAGGCAATCGAGTGCTGGACGCTGATGCACCCCATATATTTAAGATGAATTTCTCCGAGTACTGCCCTGTGGTCAACGGGCAGACTTATACCGATTACCTCGTTGACTGGATGGTGAACAATGCCCTGGCGTCGGGAGTCTGGGACGGTATTTTCATTGATGACTTAATCGCCCGCATCAACCCGCACATTATAAATTACCGGAATCCCGACTCTTTTGACTTTGACCTCAACCGCAACGGAGAGCGCGACGAGACGTCGGCCGAAGTAAGTGAAATGACGCGCGCGGCAACGCTCGGATTCCTGCAGCAGCTCCGGGAAAAGCTGGGCGATACGGCCCTCATCATTGGCAACAGCAGCGCGAATCCCGACCTCTGCACTGCTCCCTACCTCAACGGCTTTATGTTCGAGACCTGGATGGATACCTGGCACCTCCAGGACTACCAGCTGCAGCCCGATGAAGCTGCCTGGGCGCGTTCCCTCAATGACTACTTCGCGGCGCTGGCAACCACCATGGCACCGCACATCACTATCCTGGAAGCGGGCGGCCATGAGGGAGGAAGCGTATTTGTTGGAGATGTGAACCGGAACTACCTGGAACCCACCGCCGTGGACATCTACCAGCAGCGCCTCGGGCTGGGGACGGTCTTGCTGGGAGATGGCTTCTTCGAGTACGACCTGTACGATATGAGAAGCGCCCCGTACTGGTTCGATGAGTTCTCGGTGAATAATGATGGTATTGCCGTTGAGGACCCGCAGTATAAGGGCTATCTCGGCATGCCCCTCGGAGACGCCGTGGAACGGGCTTCACCGGCTACCCTTATCTGGGAGGAGACATTCGATACCACAGAACTTCCCTCCGGCATGGAGGGAGAAAGCACGGTTGAAAACGGCAGGCTGATTATCGATAACCCCGACCATACCACCTACCGGCAGCAGGTTAAGGTAAATACCGAACCCGGAAATATACCCTTCCAGGCAGGCGAGACCTATGTCGTCGAACTCGACTGGCAAGTACTGGATACTCTCGATGATGTATTTAGAGTGTCAATCCAGTGTGAAGAAGGGGTACTTGGAAACTATGAGTTGCCCGAGGTTATCGCCGGAGAGTACGGCAGCATCAGCTTCCCAGTCACGCTGAACTACGGCAGCGACTTCTGGCTGGACCTTGCCCTCTTCAGCGGCGGCGGTAAAGTGGCTATCGACAATATCAAGATTTACGAAGGCGGCGCCGGCCCGTGGAGGCGGGACTTCGAGAACGGTTTTGTGCTGGTCAATCCGCTTAACAGAGCCTATACCTTCAGCGCCGAAGAGCTGGCCGGAGAGTTTGGCAGAACGGGAATCAAACGCATCCTGGGTACTCAAGCTCCGGAGGTGAATAACGGCCAGCCGGTTACCGGCACTTTGACTCTGGAACCGTTCGAGGCTATCATACTCCTGGCTGACCATGTATCGAGCCATTGACCAGAATTCTTTAAACCACGAACGGCCCTTTTAATACCCGATACCGGATTGGCGGTTCTCCCGGAGCCTCCTGACGTACCGCCGGATTTCAACCGGTGATAGATACGAAACAGATTCCACGCGGACCGGCCGGGCGTTGAACCGGTTAAATATCTCTATTATTTCGTTTATGATTGGTTTCAGCGAAAGGTCGGGGAAAGCCTTCATCTAAATCACCACCTTTTTCCTCGGCATACATTAGAACGGAAAAAGGCGTGAAAAGTTAGCATTACCGGTGAAAACGTTTACCTCTTACCGGGTTCACCTACCAGCGACCAGATTAATGCTATCACCCAGCCGATAAAGGTCCAGCCGGCTAGAACATTTAGGAGTATTATCCCCAGTATGCTTTTACTGCGCCTGACAGCGGCGATAATCGTGGGAACAAAATACACCACCAGTCCGATTAAGCTGAAAGGCAACCCCCAGAAGGGAAAGCTGAAATCAAACGACCAATCATGATAGGTGATAACGCCCGGCGGCGTACAGGAACCCAGGAAAATTACGCCAGTAATGACCGCAAAAAGGACTATCGACACTATATATTTAACTTTCATATCATTAACCATTTTAGAAGTATTCAAGCTTAACGTCAATCCGTTATCCATAGTACCCACCGAACATCCCCGTTCGATGGATTTCAACGACTCGTGCTGCGACATTGTTGCAAAGAATAACCCGGATAGCCTAGAATTTGCCTATCTGATTAATATTAGGGGGAAAAGAGTGTCAGCTACGAAATATGGAGATTTGGTGAAACCACTATCTTTCAAGGCGGGAATGGGGGGAGCCAACGCCAGAGAACTGGTGTTTGTGGGAGGAGAGGAACTAGGGGGCATGGAACTCAATTTTATCGTCGGTGTTTACGATCAGGTTGGCGACTGGGCGCCGAATCGCGGCGCGCACGACCATCCTTTCGATGAATGTCTGCTGTTTTTCGGCTACGACGATAAAGATATGAGCTATCTGGGTTCGGACATGTCTTTATGCGTCGGCAGGGAATACGAAAAGCACTATTTCAGCGTACCCACGGTAGTCGCTGCCCCGAAAGGTGTACCGCATTGTCCGCTACTCACGGAAAAGGTATATAAACCTTTCGGGCATTTTCACCTGGCTCTGGCGGCATCGTATTCCGGAGGACGGGTGACTCAGGAAGGCACTACCGACGGCGATAAATACACCCACTTTTTCCACGAGATGAAGGTACGGGAAGGACCCGGCGGCGCTGCCGCCGTTCAGATAATGGAGATGTCCGGCGACCAGCTGGAAGGCTTCGGCCTGAACTTCAGGATGAGCCTGCATAACGCGACCGGCGAATGGTATCCCGGCAAAGGAAGTCAGATAAGCCCTTACGATAAATGCCTGGTATTCTTCGGGCACAACACCGACAACCTGAGCTACCTGGGCGCGGAACTGACCATCGCCATCGGCGGGGAGAAGGAGGAGCACACATTTAACGTTCCCACCGTGGTGGCTCTTCCTCAAGGAACCCCGCATTTCCCGATAACCTGCAACAAGCTGGAAAGGCCTTACACCGTTATGGAAATAGGTCTGGCGGCAAAATACGAAGTTGCCCAGGTATAATAACAGCAGATTTACATTCCCGCCGCGGCTAAAATATCGGGGACGGTTTCCTCGCGGCCGATAGCCATGATATGAACACCGTCGCAAAGGTTGTCCTTTTTCAACGCCGCGATGGTACGCCCCGCTATCTCGATCCCTTTCGCCAGCATTTCTTCCTTGGGCGCCGCCGACATTTCATCGAGCAGGTCCGGCGGGACAAAGATCCCGGGAACATTAGCGGTCATGTATTTTCCCATCCTGGCGGAGGACAGCAGGACGATTCCCGCCAGTATCTTGGTCTTGAACTTACGGGCATAGTCCATGAACTTGTTGAAATTGTCCAGGTCGTAGATAGCCTGGGTCTGAAAAAACTCGGCTCCCGCTTCCACTTTTTTCTCGAATTTTATCAGTTGCGGCTCCTGGGGATGGGCTTCCGGGGTAACGATGGCTCCGACACAGAACTCCACCGCTCCGTCGAGGGCATTCCCTCCCAGGTCCTCGCCTCCCATCAAGGTATGAATGGCATGGATAAGCTGCAAAGAATCCAGGTCAAAGACTCCCATGGC
>JASFHJ010000148.1:0-4547 GCA_050123255.1 Dehalococcoidia bacterium | reverse complement strand
CGGAGAATCTGACCTTTCTGATTCCCCCGTCCCCGGTATCCTGAATTTCCGCGGTAAGTATTTCCCCGGAAGTCCCGACATTTATCTCAACGGTAGCACCGGGGAGAAGACGTCGCGCCGGTTTGACCAGTGTTTCCCAGGTACCGCTTCCTAACGGCCTGAGCAGCAAAATCTCTACTTTACCGCCGCTGCCGGTACGTTTACCCTTAAGCCGGGCGGGAATGACGCGACTGTCGTTCAGTACCAGGACATCGCCCTCACGGAGGTAATCGAGAATTTCGTAAAAGAGATGGTGCCGGACGGAACCATCCCGTCGGTCCACCACCAGCAAACGCGACTGATCCCGGTTATCCAGAGGTACCTGGGCGATTAATTCCGGTGGTAAAATATAATCAAAATCACTTGTTTTCACGTGGTTATCCGGTTTACTGCTAATATCAATATACCCTGAAGCATCCGGAAAGGCAACGTATTTGGTAGTAATGGTATAATATTAATAAATGAGCGATCCCGATACTGAAAAATGCAAAGCCTGCTCTTACGGACCGCCGGACTGGCAGTATAAATGCCTGGATTGTACTCAAGTATTCAAACTGCCGGCGCCCAGGGGCCCTTCCGATGAAAAAAACCGGCGTTGTCCAAACTGCGACAGCCCGAATATAGAACGCATTAACGTGGTCAAGTCCGAAGCCTGTCCCCCCGGCGGCTGATAACATCTCCTGTTCGGCCTTGCGCCGAAAAGATGTACAAATCCCCTTATATATCTCTACCGTAAAATCCTGCGGTATCATGGACTTCAAAAAATAATCCAATAACCCCTTGACAAATGCATGGTATATCTTTATAATATATCAAGATATATCTTGATATTATTTGTTATATCCCGTAATTACTTGTTAAGGAGCTGGAAATGTTTGGAGATAGAAGAAGTCGTTATTCTCACCGGCAGAGACATTTTAAAGAAAGCGCCTTTCATAAAGGCGACCTGAAATACGTCATCCTCGATTTACTAAAGGATAAACCAAGACATGGTTACGATATCATCCGGGAGCTCGAGGACCGTTCCCACGGCACCTACAAACCCAGCCCGGGAGCGATATACCCTACCCTGCAGATGTTCGAGGATATGGGTTATACCACCATCAGCGAAAGGGACGGCAAGAAAACATACACCATCACGGAGGAGGGACTGCAATTCCTGAAGGAGCGCCAGGATTCCACCAATGAAGTGAAAAGCCATATGAAGCGCCGCTGGAGCTTTAAAAATATCGGCCGGATGGCGACGATAATGAAAGAATACCACGCCATCGAGAACCTCCTCAGCCGGGGTTTCCGGTCCCTTGATGCCGACCAGACCCAGCGGATAAAAGAAATCCTGGTCAACGCCCAGAACGAAATCGAAAATATCATATCGGGAGAATAGTAACAGATGCCGCTCAAGGGAGAGATAATAGTGGAATTCGACCGGGAAAAACATGAATACCTGGCTATGTGGGAACCGGTTGTATTCGGTATGGGTAAAACGGAGAAAGATGCCGTAGAAGATATGATGGCAGCGGCAGAGTTATTTATTGAAACTAATTACCAGAAAATCATGGATAAATAAAAGGGGGATAAACATGGGTTACTTTAGAATTATGGCAGCGATACCGGGCTTTTTCCTGAGCTCACTGTTCGTTATGCTTCTCTGGGATGCAATAAGGACACACCTGGCGTTACCGGACATTAACTACGCGGTCTCCATGCTGATAACCATCACGCTGTGGCTGGCGGTAGCGCCGCTGGCGGCGGTGGGGAAGAAGAAATAGCGTACATTCACGGAACAGGTAAACATCCCTGGGGTAATCCTTGACGACTTCCCACGGGGTATCCCCCCCCCCAATATTTATCTATACCCGCCCTCCGCCCTTTAAGGTAAAGAGGAGGGTGGGGAGTTGATATAAATTATCCCCGGCATCCGCATGAGAACACCGGGGATAATTTGTTGTTATGTAAATTGTCCTAAAGACCGGCGGCCTGGATGATATCCGGCACCTTCTTTTCCCAGCCGATAGCCATGATGTGTACACCCTGGCAGAGGGGCTTTAACTGCTTTATGAGGTCGGCGCAGAGCTGGATGCCGGTAGCCGCTTTATCTTCGGCGTCGGTCATCTTCTGAATGAGGTCATCGGGAACCATCACGCCGGAAACGCTGCGGTTCATATATTTCGCCATACCGGCGGATTTCAGGGGAATAACGCCGGCAAGTACGGGCACGTTGAGTTTTTCAATCCTTTTCATGAATTTGGCAAAGGTATCGGCGTTATAGACCGCCTGTGTCTGGATGAACCTGGCGCCGGCGGCAACCTTCTTCTCCAGCTTGGCAATCTGCAGTTCCATGGAGGCTTCGGTATCGGAATCAACCTTCACGACGGCTCCGGGAAAGAAGTCCGGTTTGCCCTGGAGCTCATTACCGTTGATATCATGTCCTTCGTTCAAGCCGGCAATAGCCCGGAGCAGCGTGACCGAGTCCAGGTCATACACGGCTTTGGCTTCCGGGTGGTCGCCGAGCTGGGGCAGGTCGCCGGTGATGGAGAGGACGTTCTTGATTCCCATCACCCAGGCGCTGAGAAGGTCGGACTGCAAAGCGATGCGATTGCGGTCGCGGCAGACGCACTGGTAAATCGGGTCCAGTCCTTTCTGGAGAACGATGTAAGCGGTGGTCAGCGACCCGAGCCGCATCACCGAACTCTGCTGGTCGGTAATGTTGGCGGCATCCACCTTATCCTTCAAGAGGGCAGCATTTTCTTCAACCTCGGAAATATCGGTACCCTTAAGAGGACCGACTTCACAGGTTATGGCAAACTTTCCTGATTCCAGTTTAGATTTCAAGCTCACTTTAACTTCCCTCCTTGTCGGTTTGCTCCAGCGCATAGCGCGAAGTCGCCAGCATCTCCGGGCGCGCCATTATCTTGTTGTGGTCCAGCGCGTCAATCATTTCATTGAGCTTCTCCAGCCGGTTCCTGGACTTCAGTCGATTGTAAATAACTTCCCAGCCGCAATCGTGGTCGGGAGAAAGCTCGCATTTACCGTTGGAGGCTCCGCCGCAGGCACCGCTGACAAGGCTCTTGGTGCAGGCGGTAAGGGGGCAAACACCGCCGGTGTAGTCCAGCAGGCACTGCCCGCATTCGTAGCACCTCTCGGTACCCCGCCACTCACCGCGGCTGCCGCCCATATTAATGGTGTTGCAGGCCGGGTGACAGACCTTGTTAACCGAGGCGGCTACCGCCTGTACGCCTATCCCGCAGGTCATAACGAGTATCGAGTCCGCCGCTTCCACCTGGTCAACTCTACCTCTCAAACCCGATTTAACCAAAGCTTTCTCGCAGAGAAAGTCAATCACCTTGGTACCGGTAACGGTGAATCCGGCTTCTTCCAGTTTCTTTTTCATTTCTTCCACCTGGACAGGCCCGCCGCTCCCCGATGACTGGGCACAACCGTTGCAGCCCAGAATAAATACTTTCTTCTCCCCTTCCAGGTAGCCTAATATATCTTCAAAAGGTTTCTGCTCTGAATAAATCATCTCTCCTCCTTAAACTACCCTGAATTGACCCAGGTCTCGACCTTTTGGCGTGACAACGTGGATGGAGCAGGCCAGGCAGGGATCGAACGAACGGATAATGCGTACAATCTCGAAGGGATTGCTTTCGTCCTTGATCCTGGTGCCGATGATAGCCTGTTCAATCGGTCCGTGCCGTCCTTTATCGTCCATCGGCCCGACGTTCCAGGTAGTGGGCACAACGCACTGGTAGTTGGCGATTTTCTTGTCTTTTATCTCAATCCAGTGTCCCAGAGCGCCGCGGGCGGCATCGGTCAGCCCCATACCAACGGACTCATCGGGAATTTCATACTCGACATAGGTGGGCTCGCCAGGTTTGAGTTGTAGCGCCCAGCCTTCGAGCTGGTCGGCGATAAACTTGGCCGAAAGCGCCCGAGCCAGGTGACGTCCCAGCACGGAAAAGAGCGCTGCCGCCGGCGCCTTGAGCGCCGCCAGTGAACTCTCTACCAGTTCCTTCATAATCGGGTCGCCCTTGGCGTAGGTAACAGCGACTCTCGCCAGCGGTCCAACTTCATAAACCTTGTCGTCATAGCGCGGGGACTTGGTCCAGGAATAAGCGCCCGGCTTGCCGTACTGCGGCTTTGTGTCTCCCTCCGAGGGATGCCGGCCCGAGGTTGAATCCTCGTACCAGGAGTGCTTGACGTACTCGGTTATTTTACCGGTATCCAGGTCGCCCGGCTTAAGGTCGGCTGAGACGGTACCCTGCTTGAACAGCCTCTCGCGGGTGGTATAGTCCGGGCTGGAGCCATTCTGGTCGAAGCTGCCGTAGGCGAGTAAATTCTTACAGCCCGCGCCGATTTCCGCGTAGTCGAGATAGGCACCAGCCACTGCCAGGACATCAGGGATGTAGACATTATCGATGAAGTCCTTAAGTATCTTAATCTTCCAGATGTAAGCCATGATGTTGTCGACGGTAGGCACGCTGGTAACGCCGCCGGGTACCACGCCG
>JASFHJ010000147.1:0-4551 GCA_050123255.1 Dehalococcoidia bacterium | reverse complement strand
CAAAGCCGTTGTTTTCCAGGACATCGGTCAGCATCCGGGCTTCGTTCGCCAGCCCTCCGCAATTAGCGATGCCGAGTCGCTTATAACCGCATTTCCGGGCAAACTGTATCAGCTCTTCAATACGTGGCAACCTCGTCCTAAGTCCGTCGGGAAGCCGTTCGTAACATTCGCCTTCCTGCACCGAAGCCAGGCGGGCAAAATCCTTCAACGCGGGCGTATCATATTCAGCCAGAGCCGCAGCAAACACCCCGGGCTTGAGTTTCATCGGGCAGAAAGCCGGCGCTTTTTCCAGGGGTGCCGGTTCGGCATCGGCCTTTTCCCCGCGGTTCTCACAGACTCTGGTGGTGCAACGGGCGCATTGGGGATATTCTTTCTTAGTCATATAGTGCTCCTTATAACCGTCCTCGGTTTTATTCTAGTTATTTATCAATGAAATGACAAACACAAGGAGTATTTTGCCCGGCACTATCAGGGTAAAAGGACGGTTCAAATCCGGTAATATACCCTGTTAAGTACGAAGCTATCAATCGTATATTATGATAGAGATAGCCAAAGCTCGGACAGGCTCGCGGGTGGCAGGTATTCCTTTCTTGACTTTTAAAACGGCATAAGATAAACTTATTTGGGTAAGCAGGGAGAACAATAATCCAATCTGAGTGCTTTCCAAAAGTCTCAGATTTAATTATGCCAGAAGCAACGTTTTAATGAAGATAGCGATAAGCGGAAAAGGCGGCGTAGGTAAAACCTTGTTATCTGCGTCCCTTTCTCATACTTTTTCCAAAGCCGGTTACTCCGTCATTGCCATCGATGCCGATCCTGATGCCAATCTGGCTGCTACCCTTGGCTTCAAGAATCCGGAACGTATTACACCCATTTCCGAACTTGAAGACGAAATCGAGGAGCGTGTTGGCGTGCGTCCGGGGCAATCGGGGGCTATTTTTAAACTGAATCCCAGGGTTGACGACCTTCCGGATAAATATGCCGTGAGAATCAACGGCATCAGGCTGATGTCCATGGGGCGGATAAAGCGGGGAGGCACCGGTTGTTACTGCCCCGAAGGCGCCCTGCTGCAGTCGCTGATGAGCCACCTCCTCGTCCAGAGCGACGAAGTGGTCATCATGGACATGGAAGCCGGAATCGAGCACCTTTCCCGCGGTACTACCAAGTCGGTGGATAAGCTGATAATCGTAGTCGAACCGGGGCGGCGCAGCATCGAGACCGCCCAGACAATCAACCAGCTGGCTAAAGATATCGGGGTAGAGAATATTGCCGTCGTCGGGAACAAAATCAGGAGCGAGGACGATAAAGGATTCATCAAGACCGCCCTGCCCGGCATAGAATTCCTCGGCTTTATTCCCTACGACCCGGCTATTACCGAAGCCGACCTGGCGAGTCGTTCGGTAATTGACGCCAGCCCGGCGGCATCTAAAGCAGTCAAAGAGATATACGACAAACTTGTAGCTTCGGTGGAACAACCCCCTGTAAAATAAAACGTAATTACTTAGGAGGTTAATGTGGCTTACAACGCTGTGGAAATGAAAGACTGGCAAATCTCAGAAGCGGCCGAGAAAAACATGCCGGCTCCTGACGAGTGGGGAGAGAAACTCGGACTCACCAAGGACGAGGTACTTCCCTACGGACGTATTGCCAAACTCGATTTCCTTAAAATCATCGACCGTTTGAAAGACCGACCCGACGGCAAATACATCGAGGTCACCGCCATTACCCCCACACCCCTCGGCGAGGGTAAAAGCACCACTTCCTGCGGCTTGATGGAGGGTATGGGCAAACGCGGTTTGAATGTCGGCGGCGCCCTGCGCCAGCCTTCCGGCGGTCCTACCATGAACATCAAGGGAACGGCGGCCGGCGGCGGCAACGCCCTGCTGATTCCCATGACCGAGTATTCACTGGGTCTCACCGGCGATATCAACGATATTATGAATGCTCACAATCTGGCAATGGTAGCCCTGACCGCCAGGATGCAGCACGAACGCAACTATGACGACGAGCAGCTAGCCCGGTTGACCGGTATGAAGCGCCTTAATATTGACCCGACCCGCGTCGAGTTTAAATGGATAATCGACTTTTGTGCCCAGAGCCTGAGAAATATCGTAATCGGACTCGGCGGCCGCATGGACGGCTATACCATGGAGTCAGGCTTCGGCATCGCGGTTAGTTCCGAGCTGATGGCGATGTTATCCATCGTCACCGACCTTGCCGATATGCGCAAGAGAATGGACGAGATAACCCTGGCTTACGATAAGAAAGGCAAACCGATTACCACCGGCGACCTGGAAGTCGGCGGCGCCATGACGGCCTGGATGCGCAATACCATCAATCCCACCCTGATGTGCACCGCGGAATATAATCCCTGCCTGGTTCACGCCGGACCTTTCGCCAATATCGCGGTAGGCCAATCGTCCATCATCGCCGATAGAATCGGCCTGAAGATGTTCGACTACCACGTAACCGAAAGCGGTTTCGCGGCGGACATCGGCTTTGAGAAATTCTGGAACGTGAAATGCCGCTACAGCGGACTTAAGCCCCACGTTTCCGTACTTACCACTACCATCCGCGCCCTCAAGATGCACGGCGGCGGCCCCAAGGTAGTCGCCGGCCTGGCTCTCCCCGAGGAATATACCAAGGAAAACATCGGCCTGGTAGAAAAAGGCTTACCCAACATGGAACACCTCATCGGCGTTATCCGCAAGTCGGGCATCAACCCGGTTGTCTGCATCAACGCTTTCCACACCGATACTAAAGAGGAGATTGCCATAGTCAGGAAAGCCGCCGAGGCTGCCGGAGCGCGCTGCGCCCTCTCCACGCACTGGGCAGACGGCGGCGACGGCGCCCTGGAGCTGTCGGACGTGGTCAAGGAAGCCTGTGAAGAAGAGAACGAGTTCAAGTTCCTCTATCCCAACGAGATGAAACTGCGTGATAGAGTGGACATGATTGCCCGGGAAGTTTACGGCGCCGACGGCGTTTCCTGGACCGCCGAAGCGGAAGCCAAAGCCAAGGCTTTTGAGGCCGATCCTAAATATGATGAATACGCCACCATGATGGTGAAGACGCACTTATCCCTCACCCATGATCCTACCCTGAAGGGCGTGCCCAAGGGATGGACGCTGCCCGTACGAGATGTGCTTATCTACTCCGGAGCCAAGTTCCTCTGCCCCATGGCGGGAACGATTACCCTGATGCCGGGTACTTCATCCAATCCGGCTCTCCGGAGGGTAGACGTTGACGTTAATACCGGTAAAGTACAGGGTATTTTCTAAACCCGTATCCCGCCGGTTGATAACCGAATAAGTAAGCCGTTTGTCTGCAGAAGCAAGGCAGAATAGAGGAATGCGTATTGACTACTAATATTGCTGTTGCTGGTAAGGGAGGTACCGGGAAAACGTCCCTTACCAGTCTCATTATACGTTATATTTCCAGGAACAACCTGGGAAATATCCTCGCCGTAGATGCTGATCCCAATTCCAACCTTGCCGAAGGACTCGGGCTGGAAGTTCACCAGACCGTCGGCAGGATACTCAATGAATTCCAGGGAGAAAAGCTGAGTATCCCCCAGGGGATGACCAAGGAGTTGTACCTGGAATACCAGTTAAATCTGGCTATCACCGAAAGCAAGGGGATAGACCTGATTACCATGGGGCGCGGAGAAGGCCCGGAATGCTATTGTTACCCCAACGTGGTTATCCGTAAGCTGATTGACGACTGGGCGAAAAACTACAGCTTCGTCGTCATGGACAACGAGGCCGGCATGGAGCATCTCAGCCGGCGTACCACCCAGAACATCGACGAACTGTTCCTCGTTTCCGACCATTCCGTCAAGGGCTTGCGCGCGGTGGCCCGTATCCGCAGCCTCGTTGACGAACTGAAACTCGTCGTGAAAAGGGAATCGATAATCATCAATCTCGTTCCCGGTGAAATCGACCCCCTGTTATCCCAGGAAATGGACCGGCTGGGCATCGCGCCGACGGCAACCCTGCCGGTAGATGAAGATGTAAAAAGATTCGATCTTGAACAGAAACCGCTGTTCGACCTCCCCGATACCTCGAAGGCAGTCGTCGCGGTCAACGAACTCATGGACAAGTTATTAAGTAAAGCAGGTGTAGCTTCATAATATCCTGACACCGGGAGAAATATGGGTAAAGTACTCAAAACTTTATCGCTACCATTATTATTAATAACTGTAGTACGTCTTTCAGCCAACGCCGGCTGCCGGCCTCCGGCCGGCCGGGAAGTACCAGCGCAGATACTCCCGGACACACTTATGTCTCCGGAATTAGCTTTTTAACCGGGCATTTATATACAATATACGTAAGGGGGAAACGATGACTGCAAAATTAATCAAAGGCGCTGAGGTCGCTGCTCAAATTCGTGAAGAACTCAAGCAGGAGATAACCGACCTCAAGGCAAAGCATAATGTGGTACCCGGCCTGGTCACCGTACTGGTGGGTGCCGACCCGGCTTCACAGGTATATGTCGGCGCCAAGGAAAAGACCTCCAAGGAACTGGGAATTTACTCGGAAAGATACGACCTCC
>JASFHJ010000146.1:0-4565 GCA_050123255.1 Dehalococcoidia bacterium | reverse complement strand
CTGAATAGCGTAGGTATTTCTGGGAAATAACCTAATAATATAGAATGTCTTATTAGTAGTAGGTAGTTTAAGACTGAAGAGAACATAATAATTGGAGCTTCAAATGTGGATTGATTTCGCCATTTTTGCTGTGTACTATAAGCTCCTTGTATTGAATTTACATATAGTACCAAGGAATCATCTAGTAATTTAAGGTCATCGCTAAATTGTTGTTCGGCTTTTTTATAATTTTTCTTATCATCTGTAATTAAGGAAACCAATACTCCTCTAGCTGGATGTAATGTTAGAGAACCACTTATGTGCCATAAACCAGTCATTTTGTTCCTCCTTATTATGGTTTAGTGCCTTAATTTCCCTAAACAATCTTTCACCGATGTCTCAGTATAACTCCCTGCGTATAATCTTGTCACAATCTTTATCCCCCCCATAATTATCTATTCTCACATCACTCACGGGGTGTTTAAGAGGGGCGTCAGCCCTTCTTGTCCTTAACGGGAGGTTTACCCGCTGTAGCTCTTGCGAAAGTGGGGCGGGCCGGGAGAAATAAATCTCTCAAGTTTGCCAGTATCGCCGCTACACTGGTACATTATATAGTGTTCCATCAATATTAAAGTGAGGTTATTTTATGACATATTCGGCACCACCCCCGATGCAAATCGATGTTGCTAAGCAATACACTGCCACCATTAAAACGGAAAAGGGAGACATCAAGCTGGAGCTGTTCGCCGCCGACGTGCCAGTAACGGTCAACAACTTCGTCTTTCTCGCTCGTGAGAAATTCTATGATAATATAACCTTCCACCGGGTAATCCCCGGCTTTATGGCCCAGGGTGGAGATCCCACCGGTACCGGCTCGGGTGGCCCCGGCTACCGCTTTGCTGATGAATTTACCGAGCACACTCATGTCACCGGCGCTCTCTCGATGGCCAATGCTGGCCCGGATACCAATGGTTCCCAGTTTTTTATAACTTACGCCCCCCAGCCGCACCTCGACGGCAAGCACTCGGTGTTCGGCCGGCTGGTAGACGGAATGGACGTTCTTAAATCGTTAACTAACGGCGACACAATCATTAAAACAACCATCGAGGAAAGCTAGACGATAATACGGGATTGCTTCGCTTCGCTCGCAATAACAGTAATTACTCGGTAGCAATGACATTTTGGGCACGCGCCGCCGTCTTAATGCTATAATGAAAATGTAAAGTATCAATATCCGGGAGTTGGTTTGCTCGCTGCATTAGGTACGGTTATCGTCACATCACTTTCGGGCGTGATGGCGCCCGGCCCCATGTTCGCCGTTACTCTGGCTAAAAGTCTGAAGTCGCCGTGGGCCGGCGTCCTGGTATCCCTGGGGCACGCCGTCATCGAGGTGCCTCTGATATTACTCGTCTACTTCGGGCTGGCGCAGTTCTTCGAGAACGAGGTTGTCAGCCTGGTACTCGGTGTGCTGGGTGGAGGTATGATTATCTGGATGGGCTTCAGCCTTTTTCGCGCCCGTAAGGAGATGGCCCGCGAGGGTAAGGACACCACCTATAACGCTTTCGTGGCCGGTATCCTCATGAGCGGACTCAACCCCTTCTTCCTGGTATGGTGGGTAACGGTGGGCAGCCTGCTCCTGATGAACTTCCTCGATGCCGTCGGCGACTGGGGACTGCCGTTCTTCATCGTGGTGCACTGGCTCTGCGACCTCGTCTGGCTGTCGCTGGTATCGGTTGTCATCTACCGTACGCGCACGTTCTGGGCGCAGAGGATTCAGGAACTGGTTTTTGTGGTATTAAGTGCCGCTCTGTATTATTTTGGCGTGATGTTCGTCGTCAAAGGAATCGACCAATATCTCGGTAACCAGACCTGGAACTGGATTCAATATATCTTCATAGCTTTGGATTGTGTATATATCCTGTACTGGGTAATCCAGTATTTCAGGTACCGGGATGCTCAGCCGGCTTAAACCTTTCTGTCCTGACAGTCCAGATCACAGTCCTTACAGTTTTCATCGCACGGTTCTACGTGAATGATAACCTCGGTATTCTTCCATCGACTTTCGATATCTAGCTCTATGTGCTCGCACATGTCGTGGGCTTTTTCTATGCTGAAGTGCCTGGGCATAACCAGGTGGAGGTCGATATGCCGCTGGTCACCCGCTTTACGCGTGCGGAGCTTGTGAAAACCGACCACCTCCCTGCCGAAATGCTCGGTTATAGCGTCCCGGATTGCCTGCTCTTCGCTTTCCGGCAGCCTTACGTCTACCAGCCCTCCGAATGAGTTTCTCAGGACGTCGAAGGCTACTTTAAAGATATATAGAGCCACCAGCCCCGCCAGAACAGGGTCGATGATGGTGATGTCGGTAAGTCTCACCATCAGCAGCCCGATGAATACCGTCGCGGCGGAATAGACATCCGCGGCGATGTTGTGCGCATTGGCTTCCAGCGCCATGGAGTCTTCCTGCCGGGCAATCCTTAATAGATACCGTGACAGGAAGATGCTGGCGATTATCGATATCGCCATCACCCCGATGCCGGCCTCGGTCAGTGTCAATGCGGTTTCGGTCTGTACCCGGCGCACGGCGGCGTAGATAATCGTACCGCCGGCAAAGAAAATCAGCACCGCCTGGATAATAGCGGCGACATTCTCCGCTTTCCCATGACCGAAGGGATGCTCTTCATCGGGAGGGCGGGAAGCGACGCGTATCGCCAGAAAGGTGATGGAAACGGCAAACAAATCCAGAAAGCTATCGATTGCCTGCGCCAGCACGCTCAGGCTGCCGGTTATGACCCCGACCACTACCTTGAGTATGATTAAACTGACGACAACCAGTATGGATAATTTGGCGGCACCTCTTCTACCGGAAAACACTCGTCTTTCCCTGCTTTACGCCTTTTATTTGGATGAAAGGAATCGGGGAATGAACCTCCCCCATTCGCCATTGTCCCAGACCACCAGTAGCGACGGGGCGATGCAAACCGAACTGAAGGTACCGGCAATGACGCCGATAATCAGCACGATGACGAAATTCTGGATGGTTGCCCCCACGAAGAACAGGAGTGCCAGGATAACGATCAACGTCGTAAAACTGGTGTTGACGGAACGCCCCAGAGTTTCCACCAGGCTGTTGTTAACCACCGATTCGAAGTCGCTGCCGATGCCCTTGGTCAGGTTCTCGCGGATTCTATCGAAGATAACGACGGTGTTGTTCACACTGTAGCCGATAACCGCCAGCACGCCGGTAATGAACATCAGGTTTATCTGTAGTCCCATTATGGCGCCGAGTATGGAGAATACCCCGAGGGCGATGAGAGCGTCATGCACCAGCGCGACAATGGCGCAGGTGCCGTAGTGCAGCGGTTTGGGCATGCGACGGAAGGCCCAGGTAACGTAGGCAAGTATTCCTATGGCGGCTATCACCACGGCGATGATAGCATTGCTGGTGGTTTCCGAGGCTATCATCGGGGATACCGAGGTGAACTGGGCTTCGGATACCTCCCCGAATCTCTGCATCAGGGCGTTTTCAATTTCCGCTTTCTCGGTATCGGTTAGCTCATGGGTGCGGATGAGGAACTCGCCGGCGCGCGTCTCCTGCACGATACTATCCGCGTAACCGATATTGCTGATTTCTTCCACGAACTCGTCGTGGTCAACATCTTCCTGGAAACTGACTGTCAGCAGGGAACCGCTGCTGAATTCTATACCGGAAGGCAAGCCGGCGGTAATCAGCGAGATAATCCCCACCAGGATGACTATCCCGGAGATGGTGAAGAACCAGAAGCGTTTACCGATAATATCAAATTTCATTTATTCCGCCCCCTGTCGATTCTGAATAATGCCGTCCTTTGGGACAGAGGACTGCTGACCGCGATGCGTAACAGGGTACGGGTAACGATGATGGCGGTGAGCATGCTGATGATTACGCCCAGGCCGAGAGTAAGGGCGAAACCCGTCACCGGGGCGCTGGCAACGATGCTGCTGCCCAGCCAGTATAAAATCAAACAGACTATAATAGTCGTAATGTTGCTGTCTCGTATTGCCGACCAGGCGCGGTTGAATCCCACCTCTACGGCGGCGCCCAGCGTTCGGCCTGTTCTTATTTCTTCCTTTACCCTCTCGAATATGAGGACATTAGCGTCCACGGCCATACCGATAGATAATATGAAGCCTCCCAGTCCTGCCAGGCTCAGCGTGACCGGTATCAGCTTGAATAACATTAAGACCAGTACGCCGTAGAATATCAGGGCGAGACTTGCCAGGAATCCGGGGAACCGGTAGTAGAGAATCATGAATAACATCACCAGCACGATGCCGATGATTCCTGCCGTCCAGCTCATGTCGATGAAGTCTTTGCCCAGGGTCGCCGATACCCTTTCCTGGTAAAGCGGCGGTTTCTTCAGGGGCATGGGCAAAGCACCAAATTTCAACAGGTTGGCTAATTCGGCAGCCTTTTCCGGGGTGAAGTTACCCTCGATTTGGGCTGAACCCTGGTATGACTGTCGCAGGATTTGCGGTGAAGAATACATCTTATCGTCAATCAGGATTCCCAGTTGTCGCTGTACCGAACCTTCGGGTCCGGAATT
>JASFHJ010000145.1:0-4571 GCA_050123255.1 Dehalococcoidia bacterium | reverse complement strand
GCGATGAAAACATTTTCAAAGACTATCTTGTTCTGTTGTTTATTGGCGCTTTTATTTTTATCGGTCGTATTTTCATCCTGTGAAGAATCCAAGTTTGAAGTATCTGATGTCATCCTTTCTAATGCCTACGATTTCCCCGTTAAGCCTGGCACAGGAGAATGGAGAGCTCTGGGCAGCCACTACGCCATGCTGTCAGCCTGCCAGGTTCCCCAGGAAATCCTCGATGAGATGTCGACGGCGGGTCTGGTGGAAACGGTACTCGGCTATCCGATGCTGTTGGATATGATGGCTTATAACACCCCGCAGCAGGGCTACGATGCGGTATCCGGCCGTTTCAACGGTTTTACCGAGCTTTTCACCCGTGAGGATGCCGGTGCTGTATTATTAGAGAGATACCTTACGATGGACCCTGCCGCCTATGACCCCGACTGGGAATCGACAATAATTGTCAGTTATGCGTGGGACGTTAAAAATGTCGAAACCATATTGTGCCAGGAGATTTTCCTGTCCGGTTTGTCTGCGGAACGCTGCCGCAACCTGATAGCGGATGCTCTGGAGAAATACCAGATCAAGGAAAAGCATGGTGACGTCTACGGATACTACGGACTGGAAAGCACCGCCTGGCTTATCGGCCGGACGCTGTACCATGAAAATTGCAGGTCCTTCGTAGATATGGTAGAAAAAGACAACACCCTTCAGAATTTTCTGAACAGCGGCTCGTTCGCTATGGATGATACAATCGATATAATTCTTACCCAGACTGAAGCGTATCTCGCTGATTTTACGGGTTAGCGCGCAGCCGGTTCAGTCGTTGGAAAGCCTTTTGTTTTTCGCTTAAGCCTAATTTCGTGCGGTTGATAGCTTTCGAGAGAATCTCGATGCTTTTATCATAGGTCTGCCGGTCCACCGGGTAGGGTATGCCGTCCTTGCCGCCGTGGGCGAAGCTGTAGCGGGCGGGGTCGCGGTAGCTGGGGGCTACGCCGTGCACCAGCTCGGCAATCAGGCTCAGGGCGCGCAGTGTCTTGGCGCCCACCCCGGAAAGCCCCAGCAACCTCTCGAAGGTTTCCGGCTGCCTTTCGTAGGTGCTCAGAATTATTCGTTTCAGGCTGTCGGGATGCAGGTCGCGGGTGTATATCCGGTGGCGTGCCGGCAGGTCCAGCGTTTTCAGTCTTTTCAGTTCTGCCAGAATATTCTCCGGCTTTTCTTCGGTAACAATACCCGTAATCGTCGTCCGCGAGTCCCGGCTTTCGCCGGCGGTAAGGTTCAGGGTGGTCGCTCTGGCCTCGGAAAGAATAGCCGCGTGGGGTTCGTTAACGTAGTCGGCCACCGTTTCTCCCAGCCAGTGGTAGCGCCGGGCGTAGCGGTTGCTTTCGTTCATGCCCTGTTGGACCACCGTCCAGGAACCTTTGGCGGTGAAGATAAAGCTGTGGTGATATATCTGGTAGCCGTCCTGAACGGCGGCGCTGTCCACCTTGGCGGACATCCGGCTGGCGTAAATCAGCGGTTCGGGATTCAGGGCTATCTTTTCTCCCCAGTTTTCTATCTCGGAAGGCGTCCGGCGCGAGGTCTTGCCTTTACCTCCGGCGACGAACAGTCCCAGATCGCGTTCTATTCCTTTGACGCCTTCTTTCAGGGCGCCGCAAAGGGTGGTGGTAACCCCGCTGGAATGCCAGTCGAAGCCCAGCACGCAGCCGAAAGCCTGGAACCAATAGGGGTGGGAAAGCCGCCGGAGCATCTCGTCCGGTCCGTAGTCGCTGACGATGGCGATGGTAATCTCCCGGGCGAGGGGTACCATGCGATTGAAAAGCCACCGAGGGGCTTTACCGCCGTGCAGCGGCAGGTTGGCGATTCCGGTCCGTGAAGACGGCATATTCACTCCTGGCGGGGGTGAAATTATATGGCTGCCCCGGTTATCTTACCACAGAAGGGCAACGGTTAAGAAGCGCAGGTGCTGCAGTTGCCGGAGCTGCAGCTGGCACACGAACTACCGGTGCTGCCGGGAACGGTTTTGGGTACGCCGCCGGGAGAAGTCGTGAAAACGGAGACGGTACTCATTACGCGTCTGGCGGATTTCTGACATTCGGGACAGCAGGCCTCGTTTTCGGCCTGGTCTAAAGGACGTAATACCTCGAATTTATTATCGCATTCGCTGCAAACGTATTCGTATAACGGCATCGTTATTCTCCTGACTACAGTTTACCGCGTTTACGGCTGCCGGTCAAGATTAAACATTGCCTGACGGATATGCATGGTGTAGGATAATACAAAAACTGCGGAGGGCATTTTGGTATATTCAGTTGACATAAAAACAAGAACAACGGTCGAGTTTCAGGACATTACCTCCCGGATTAACAAGATTATAGCCGACAGCGGGGTGGAAAGCGGGATTTGTTACGTTTTCGTGCCCCACACCACCGCCGGGATTACGGTCAACGAACACGCCGACCCCAGTGTCGTTACCGACATTACCGGGCACCTGGAGGAGGTAGTGCCGCAGCACCGGAAATACCGTCATCTGGAGGGGAACTCGCCGGCGCATATCAAGGCGATGATTCTCGGCGACTCCGAGACGCTGATTATTGAAAACGGCAAACTCAAGCTGGGAACGTGGCAGGGCGTATTCTTCGGTGAGTTCGACGGGCCGCGGAGTCGTCATATTTACGTTAAGATAACGGCGGATATGGTATAATTGGTGTCATATGACCGTCGTCGTTACCGGAGCATCAGGCCACATCGGCACCAACCTCGTACAAGCCTTATTACAGGACGGTCGGCATACCCGCTCGCTGGTTCATGTTCATCACCAGGGTATCGACGGGCTCGACACCGAGATTATCAGGGGCGATATCCGTGACCGCGATTCACTCGTGGAAGCCTTCCGGGGAGTGGAGGTCGTTTATCACCTGGCTGCCTGTATCTCGATATCGATGAAGGGCTGGCAAAAATTGGAGTCGATTAACATCAGCGGCACCCGGAACGTTGTCGAAGCCTGCCTGGAAACGGGGGTGAAACGACTGGTTCATTTCAGCTCCATTCACGCTCTGCACCAGGAGCCTCTGGACGTGCCCATCGACGAATCGCGTCCCCTCAGCAATTCCCCGGATTTTCCGCCCTACGACCGCTCCAAGGCGCAGGGCGAGATAGAAGTGCGGCGGGGTATTGAAAAAGGACTGGACGCCGTCATCATTTACCCCACGGCGGTTGTCGGCCCGTACGATTGTGAGCCTTCCTACCTGGGCGAGGCCATTATAGATCTGGCGCTGCATAAGCTGCCGGCGATGGTGCCCGGGGGATACGACTGGGTGGATGTGCGGGATGTCGTGCAGGGTGCCGTCACCGCTGAAAAAACGGCCAAGACCGGAGAGGGTTATATACTTTCCGGTCACTGGGTATCCATGCCGGAGATCGGTGAAATGGTCAGGGAAATAACCGGCACGCCTCCCCCGGGGATTACCGTCCCGCTCTGGCTGGCGCACCTGGGTGTTCCGGTGATTGCTCTGCAAAGTAAGATAACCGGCAAGCGTCCGCTGTATACCGACTTTTCGCTGAAAGCCTTGAAGAGTAACCAGAACATCAGTCACGAAAAAGCCGCCCGGGAACTGGGCTATCAGCCGCGTCCGTTCCGGGAAAGCCTCCGGGATACGCTGGGATGGTTCCGGGATAACGGACAGCTGCCTCCGGATATAATAAAAGACGGCGGTGATACGTTATGACCGAGAAGACGGTATTTGACGGGTTGCTCATCGGCTGGTTTATCCTGGCGGTGGCGATATTCGTACTGCTCCTGTTCATTGCCGCTCCATACGGCCGGCATGCCCGGCGGGGCTGGGGATATACCGTGGGCAACAAGCTCGGCTGGGTACTCATGGAGGCTCCCGCCCCCGTCCTCTTCGCTGCCTTTTTCGTTCTGGGTAAGGAAATCAATATTACCGCCGTCATTTTTTTCATTGTCTGGGAGACTCATTATTTTCACCGGGCGTTTATTTATCCCTTCAGCCTGAGGGGTCGGGAAAAGCGTATGCCGCTCATGATAGTCAGCTTCGGGTTTATCTTCAACCTGATGAACGGCTACCTGAACGGTCGCTATATCTTCACGTTCTCCGGCGGGTACCCTGCCGGATGGCTTGCCGACCCCCGGTTCATCCTGGGGATAATGCTGTTTATCGCCGGGTATGTCATCAATCGGCAGGCTGACCTGACGTTACGGAGTTTACGGCAGCCGGGGGAATCGGGATACCGAATAGCTCATCGCGGACTCTATCGCTGGATATCCTGCCCCAATTATTTCGGGGAACTGGTTATCTGGTTCGGATGGGCGCTGGCGACATGGTCGCCGGCGGGACTGGCGTTTGCGGTCTGGACAGCGGCAAATCTCATTCCCCGGGCAAAATCGAACCACGACTGGTACAAAGAGACCTTTGCCGATTATCCGGAAGAAAGAAAAGCCCTGGTGCCCGGGCTGTGGTAGCTGTTAGCTATCGATGGTTTCCACCATAATCAGGGAAGCGGCTTCTTTGCCGATGGCTTTGGTGGTATCGTTAATTTTAATGGTAAGCGTGCCGTCGTAGGGA
>JASFHJ010000144.1:0-4599 GCA_050123255.1 Dehalococcoidia bacterium | reverse complement strand
GATATAGTGCTTCCATAGTCCCGGAAACTTGGCGATAATTCTTGACCAGTGTCGGTGAAAATGCGATTTGGCAGTATTAAGCATTTGAGTCAACCTCTCCAGTATTATGGCCCGGCACGCACCATGTGTGATATATTGTTATGGGTACCGCTTTGATTTCTCATGAAGAACACCACTAAATATACTATCAGAAATGCACCTCTGGTTTCACTCCTGCTGTTACTATGTATTCTGACATTGGCCGGTTGCGACCTGGTTCAAACCGAGCCGGAAGAAACCGGCAGTGGGACCCTGCATCTGTATGGTATCGACCCCATTACTCTCGACCCCGGGCTATCCGGTGAGATGACCTCTCACGAATACATCGCCCAGATATTCGGAGGTTTGGTCAGGCTGGACGATGAGCTGGAGATAGTGCCGGACATCGCCGAGAGATGGGATATCAGTGACGATTCCAGGACCTATACTTTCCATCTGCGGGAAGACGTTGAGTTCCATGACGGCAGACAGGTTAAAGCCGATGACTTCAAATACTCCTGGGAGCGTGCCTGTAATCCCGCAACCGGTTCGCTGGTGGCGCCGCTCTACCTGGGGGATATTTCCGGGGCAGACGATGTCCTGGCGGGAAATGCTTCGGAAATCAGCGGTGTAACCGTTGTTAACGACTACGAACTCCGGGTGCAGCTGGATGCCCCTCTTTCCTATTTTCTCTACAAGATGACCTATCCGACCGCCTTCGTCGTCGACCGCTATAACGTGGCGGATGGCGGTTCCTGGTGGCGTAATCCCAACGGAACAGGACCTTTTAAACTGGCCGAATGGGACCAGGGCAACCGGCTCGTTCTGGAAAGGAACGACCGTTATTACGGTGATAAAGCCAGGCTGGAAATGGTCGAGTTTCAGCTCTGGGGCGGTGTTCCCATGCGGCTTTACGAGAACGGCGAGATAGATGTCGCCGGGGTTTCCGTGTCATATATCGACCTGGTGACCGACCCGTCGGGGCCTTTCGCCGACCAGCTGCGGATATACCCGGAGTTGAGCTTCAGCTACATCGGGTTTAATACTACCGAGCCGCCTTTTGATGATGTTAATGTACGGCGCGCTTTCTCCCATGCTATCGATAAGGACAAGATAGTATCACTGGTATTTCGTGACCTGGTGGAGAAAGCCGATGGTATCCTGCCGCCGGGAATACCCGGCTATGACGCTTCGCTGGAAGGTCTGGAGTTCGATGTAGACCGGGCGAAAGAACTCATTGCTCTTTCCGTGTACGGTGATGCCGCCGACCTGCCGCCGATTACCCTGACCACCACGGGCTACGGCGGTGAAATATCACAATCGTTAAGCGCTATCATCACCCAGTGGCGGGAAAACCTGGGGGTGGAGGTTGAGGTACGCATGCTGGAACCGGAAAGATACCTCTATCATCTCACCGGGGAGAAGAACGAGATATTCGATATGGGCTGGATTGCCGATTATCCCCATCCGCAGGACTTTCTGGAAATCCTTTTCCGTACCGGTAATGAGAGTAACTACGGTGAATACAGCAACCCGGCGGTAGACGCCCGGCTGGCTGAAGCCGCGGTGGAGATGGACCCGGTGCGGAGCCTGGAGATGTACCGTGAGATAGAGTGGCTGCTGGTCGAGGATGCCGCCTGCCTGCCGCTCTGGTTCGAGGAGAATTACATACTGGTGAAACCGTACGTGGCAGGCTACGAACTCAACCCGATGGGCTATGCTTTACTGAACAAGGTAAGTATTATTGAACCTTAGGCAAAGTTGCTTCGGCGCCATGTAATCCAATATTGTACAGCCTTGCCGATAATGCTGTAAAATACCAGTGAGTTTCCGCCTGATAAAGCGTTTTTTCCCATAAGTACATAGATTGAGGAGATAAAAGCATGTTTAAAGACCCAGATATCGGAAAACCGGCAGATCAACTACGCCGGGAAAGGCAAAAACGGATTAACGAGGCTTATGATCTGAAAGTGCCGGATCGGGTCCCCGTTACCTGCCCGATTGGTTATTTCGCGGCTAAATACGCGGGGATACCCAATTCCGCCGCCTATTATGATTTTGATGCCTGGTACGATGCCAATGAGAAAACTCTGAAGGATTTCCGGCCGGATAGCTTCGGTGCAGGTTATTTCAAATCGGGCAAGGCCATGGAAATACTGAACCCGAGGGCTCACCGATGGCCCGGGTATAACTGTAATCCGTACGTGGGGCACCAGTGGGTGGAGTACGAAAGCCTGAAGGGGGATGAATACGACCTGTACATGCAGGATGCTACCGATTACCTGATGCGGCATCACCTGGCCTACTTAAGTGAAAAACTTTCCGGCCTTTCTAAATTACCTCAGCTCTGCGCCCTGGGGCAGGGCCCCGTTCCCGAGCAGATAATGGCCGAAGCTATGGCGGAACCGGAAGTAGAAAAAGCCATCATGACACTGCTCGAAGCCGGTCGCGAGTTCCGTAAGATTTATCCCCAGCAGGAAAAGTTCCGGAACTTACTGGAAAGTTACGGCTATTTCAATACTATGTCAGCCGCCGCGCTCCCGCCCTACGATATCATCTCGCATTCGCTGCGCGGTATGGAAGGCACGATGTTCGACATGTTCCGGCAACCCGATAAACTCATCGAGCTGTGCGAGTTCATCCTGGAAAAGACCCTGGAAACGATTGTCCTGAACCCGGATGAGAATGGCCGCATCGGGGTATTCATGACCAATACCCGCGGCTCGGATGATTTTATTTCCACCGAGCAGTTCGATACATTCTACTGGCCGACCTTTAAAAAGCTGGTCATAGAGCTGTGCAAGCGGGGCGCTACGCCGCATATCTTCTTTGAAGGTAAATTCGATTCCCGTATCGAATACCTCCTTGAGTTTCCGAAAGGTCAGTTCGTGGCGCGCTTCGATACATCCGACATCTTCCGGGCCAAGGAAATCCTCAAGGGTCACTGTTGCATCGAAGGCAATGTTCCCGCCTCCCTGTTGCAGATGGGCACCAAAGATGATGTAATCGCCTGCTGCAAGAAGCTCATCGACGTGGTCGGGAAAGACGGCGGATACATACTATCGCCGCGAAGCTCTGTCGAAGAAGTCAAACCGGAGAACCTCACGGCCATGATAGAGTTCACCAAGGAATACGGAGTCTATAACTAAAAGTTCTTGCCGGAAATAATGTGTGTCTGAACGCTATGTTATTATACCATCGGCGGATAATACCGGGGTTGTAAGGTGGTCAGAATTATTTCAGTGGCGGAGGGGGTGGGATTCGAACCCACGGTACCCTTGCGGATACAACGGTTTTCAAGACCGTCTCCATAGGCCACTCGGACACCCCTCCTAGGCTCAAAAACATGTCAGGTAACTGTAAAATCCGCCCCGACTTCTACCCAAATTCTACCCAACCTTATTATCGGCCATCCGTAACGCTTCGTCAAACGCCTTGGCCGCTACTGCACCCATGCCTTTCATGATATGGCCGTAGACGTTGACCGTGATGCCGATCCCCGAATGGCCGAGACGCTGAGAAACAACGTGCGCCGGTACGCCGCTTCTTTAAAAGTATTGAGGCGTGGGTATGTCGTGCGTCGTGGAGCCGATGTGCACTGATCCCCAGCCGCTTGCAGAGATCTGACCAATGCCGAGTTATCGTGTCCGGTCGGAGTGGAGTACCATCCCACTTGCTGAAAATCAGGTCGGTTTCCTTCAGCATGGTGCCCAGTTCAATGCACTGCAGAGCAACCTGCTGCCGGTAGTCTTGGATAACCTTGGCTGGGGTTGAAGTCAGGTCAATTATTCTCTTACCTGCTGCCGTCTTGGTCGGCTGGAAAACGTATTCACCAGTACGCGACAGGTGGACGGAACGGGTAATCGTCAATGTGAGGCGAAGCGGGTCAAAGTCGCACCATCTGGCTGCCAGAAGTTCGGAGCGCCTACAGCCAGTATAAAGGAAGGTGTGATAAAGCGGGTAATAATCACCTTCCTGTGCGGCTTCAAGGAAGCGGCCAATTTCATCTTCGCTCATGACGTGGATCTCATTGCCCTTTGCCCGCGGGGCCGTCACCCCGTCGCAAGGATTCCGAGAGATCAAGCCCCAACTTATAGCATCGCGAAAGCTCCGATGGAGCATCCGAAGATGGTGAATCGTTGTTAGAGGACTTACCGGGCCACTTCCATCCAGCCGCCCGTTCTTTCTCAGCAGGTCGGAGATATACTCCTGAATGTCTGCGGGGCCTACCTTGCGCAAGCGGATGTTACCAAGGGCCGGGATTGCGCGGTTTAGAATCGTGCGATAACCTTCAGCGGTTCGCACAGTTAACGAGCTTTCAGCCGTAGTGATCCACCGCGAAAGAAACTCGCCAACAGTTTCCTTTGCCGGACTGATGAATGTTCCAGCATCCAGCTTGCCAAGTTCCTGAGTAAGAAGTTGCTTGGCCTCTTTTAGCGACGGCCCGGCAGAGATCCACTTCCGCTGCCGCTTTCCGGCGCTGTCGGTCAGATTCAGGACGATGTAGTAGTTCGCGCCTTTTTTATTGATTGAACCTCGTGATCTAGTCATTGCTTTTTACCTCTTTGTGAATAGATTCCG
>JASFHJ010000143.1:0-4602 GCA_050123255.1 Dehalococcoidia bacterium | reverse complement strand
CCGTGTCTTTTCGTTAATCGCCAGGAAAAGAACCGAGAGAAAGCAGCAGCTTGAAAGCAAGCGATAAGCATTTTTTGGAGATCTGATGCGCTATATTATCTACGGAGCCGGAGGCATCGGGAGTATCATGGGCGGACACCTGGTGCGTACCGGTCACGATGCCGTTCTCATCGGCCGTCCCGGCCACGTCAATGCTATCCGGGAAAACGGACTCAAGCTGGTCACGCCCACCGGCACCCATATCCTTAACATTCCTGCCGTTACCGGTCCCGAACAGATTGATTTCAATCCGGATGATGTTGTCCTGTTGTGCGCCAAGGGGCAGGACACCGAAGGAGCCATGAAAGACCTAAAGGCGGTGGTGGACGATATCCCGGTATTCTGTTTCCAGAACGGCGTCCGCAACGAGGAAATAGTGTCCGAATATTTCCGCCGGGTGTACGGCGTCATGGTACGGGTAGGGGCGGTTTACCTGACCGACGGAGAGGTAACGGCACGCCGCGACCCGCCGGGGTGGTATATCATCGGGAGATATCCGAAAGGCAGCGACGAACTGGCCAGGAAAGCCGCCGAGAGTATCGGGGAAGCCGGTTATTTCGTGTGGGTGGTCGATGATGTAATGCCCTACAAGTGGGGAAAGCTCATGGCTAACGTCGGTAACGCCGTCGGGGCTATCACCAACGGCGACTGGGAGAGCATGACGTCGCTTTTCCGGGCGGTGCATGAAGAAGCCGCGGAAATAGTAAGGAAAGCCGGTATTCACTGGATTTCCCAGGAAGACGTTGCCAAAAGCTGGCCGGAAATCACCGCGCCGTTACGTGGACAGCTTCAGACCGAAGCCCAGAGCTCCACCTGGCAGAGTCTGGCGCGGCACCAGGGCAGCGTGGAAACCGACTTTCTGAACGGCGAGATAGTCCGGGTGGCGAACCGGCTGGGACTGAAGGCTCCCGTCAATGAAAAACTCGTTGAGATAACCCGTGAGATGGCTGAAAAGCAGGAACCGCCCGGCAGGTATACCGTCGGCGAGTTACGGGAACTACTCGGTATTAAAACTTCGGATTAATATTTTGTAATCTAACGGTCGCTGACGAAGGTGTGGATATCCGCCATGATTATCGGGGTGTCCTGAATCGGGCTGACTTAATTTTTTGTAAGTGCTATACTGTTGATGATTTTTTGGTGAGTAATCGTATTATTATTTGTTTGAGCGTCCCCTTAACTTGATTGAAAGAGGTGGCTAATGGCGAATCTTAAGTATAACGACAACATCGTCAATAAAACCAGGGAATATACGGCGGAAGAGACGAAGATGCTGGAAGAGTTCAAGAAAAAGAATCCGATAGAGAGTACCGTTAAATCCCTGCGCCTGCTCTGGATGGACGAAAATATGGTGAAAGGAGCTTCCATGTACATGGAATGCCTCTGGTTGTGGGAGGGGAAAACTACCTCCGGTACCAGCGAAGAACCCCACGTCCATGATTTCGATGAAGTGATCGGGTTTATCAGTACGGATAAAGCCAACCCCGGTGAACTGGACGCCAGGATGGAGATAATTTTGGGTGATGAAACTCATTACCTCACCAAAAGCTGTCTGGTGCACGTTCCTGCCGGAATGAAACATTGTCCGCTTACCTTCCGGGAAGTTAACCGACCGGTTTTTTTCTTTACGCTGGCGCCGGTCAACAGGTACGGCAGGACTTCGGAGAACTTCGGCAGTCAGGAAAAGAAAACTCCGGTAGAAAGCACCTTTATTCCACCGGAGGAACCCGACGCATCAGGTACCAGGTACGGTCGTTATATTATCACCGGGGAAAAAGCCAGGAAACTGCCTCCGAGGAAGGGGCCGCGTACCGCCGAAGCAACCCGCGTCGTCTCGCTTGACGGCGGCATATCTCCGGGCGCATTTTATGTCGACTTTGCCTGGATATGGAGCGGCAACACCACCATGGCGCCCGAGGGTCATTCCCATGATTGGGACGAGCTTATCGGGATAGTGGGTTTTGACAGGGAGAATCCACGCAAACTGGGCGGTGAGGTTTCCATCATTCTCGGCGATGAAAAACACACCCTGGAGAAAAGCAGCCTGATATTCGTTCCCGGAGGATTGATGCACTGTCCGCTGGAATATAAAAACATTGAAAAACCGGTGCTGTGTTTTACCATCGGCAATACCACTGAATACACACTCCATAAGCAAAGTGATAAATAACCCGTATTTTATCGATTTGACAGGTGGAGTGTAATACTGTTAATACTTAAGCGATTTACTCAACCGGCAATTTCCATGTGAGAATAACATAAACTCAAAGGTTAGGAGAGAAATGACATTACAATCAAGTAGACCTGATAACTGGACGCAGCTGACGCCTGAAGAAAAAAGGCAATGGAGACTGGAAAAACAGCTCGATACATCCGGTATGAACTTTGATAGCCCCGAGGCGGAGGAGGCGTACAAGGTAAGAACACAGCGCATGATAGATGTCTTTAACGTGCGGGAACCGGACAGGGTACCGGTGAACCTGCCGGTAGGTAATCTACCGCAACGAATGGCTGGTGTTGACGCCTACACCGCCATGTATGATCAGGAAAAGGCTCTTAAAGCCACGCGGGATTTTAACGAGAAATACGGTAAAGAGCTTGAATATACAGCCGGTCTTTTTTACGTGCCGGGGTCCGTTCTGGATATACTCGATTATAAACTCTACGCCTGGCCGGGTCACGGTATTGCCAGGGACGGCACGACCTGGCAGTTTAAAGAAGGCGAATACATGACCCCGGACGAGTATGACGACCTTATCCGCGACCCCTCGGACTTCTGGATGAGAACCTATATGCCGCGCGCTTTCGGGGCGCTGGAGCCGTTGAGGCTTTTCCAGCCGTTGACCAATATCACCGAAAATGTTCATGTGATGCAGTTCTCGCCGCTGGCTATGCCCGAGGTGCAGGAGATGCTCCAGAAACTGCTGGACGTGGGCAAAGAATTCCAGAAGATGATGCAGTTGATGATGGGAGCGGCCAGCACGTCACGAAACAGAGGAGCCGTTACATCTTTCATGGGGGGCGGTTTCGCGAAGGCCCCGTTCGATATTATCGGCGACACCCTCCGGGGTACTACGAATATCATGCAGGACATGTTCCGCCGTCCCGATAAGCTGCTGGAAGCCCTCGATAAGGTTGCCGATTTGCAGATAAGTACGGTTCTCAATTCTCCCAATATCGACAATATAACGATGGTGATGTATCCCCTGCATAAAGGCGCTGACGGCTGGATGTCTCAGAAAGCATTCGAGACGTTCTACTGGCCTTCTCTGAAAAAGGTAATGGACGCTTTCATCGAGGAAGGACTCGTCCAGCAGTTGTTCGCCGAAGGCGGTTACAATACCCGTCTCGAATATATCGACCAGTTCCCCAAGGGAGCGGTTACCTGGTATTTCGACCGTACGGATATGGTACGCGCCAAGGAAGTACTCGGCAAGAAATGCTGTTTACAGGGCAACGTACCGTCTTCCATGATTGTTATGGGCGAACCGGCTGAGGTGAAAGAGTACTGCCGGCATCTCATTGAAACCGTCGGCAAGGGCGGAGGATTTATCCTGTCGGCAGGTTCCATAGCCGACAATCCCAAGCTGGAAAACCTGCGGGCGATGATGGAAGCCGTCAGGGAATACGGTTATTACAGAAAATAGGATGGGGAACAGGATAGTCCTGAATCTATTCCGATAGGGTACTACCCGGCTCCCCGGAGGCCGCGCAGCATATTGCGCAGAGTATCCCAGAGGGTGTTGGCGTTATCTACCTTTTCTTCCTGTATACCGATGTCGCCGTAGCGTACGTCGGTATATAAATCGGTGATTGTATCGACCGGTTCGGTACCCTCCGGTAAGGTTTTCTCCAGTCGCCGGGCATACTCCGTGACCGTTTCGTGCTTACGCCGCGGTATGCCGGAGTTCTTACCCTCCCACAGCAGGTGGCGGTATATTTCCCTCATATCCATTTTTTTACCGGCTCCGGTATCGAAGTGATAACCGGTGCCTGTCTGTGGTTTTCTCCTGAACAGGTTGCCCAGGTTTTTAAAGAACTTGCGGAAATCATTACGTATCTCGTCGGCGTCCCATATCGACTCGTGTATTTCCTCAATCCTGTCACCGGCGCGGCTGGTCCAGAAGCGTGAGATGGCTCTCGCCAGGAAGAAGATGATAACGCCGACTACCAGAGCTATGATTATCCACTTAATCGCGGCGGCGGCTTCCGGCGGAAAATCAAAACCTTTGACCTCAATATCTTCGAAGGGACCCCCGCCGGATACGTTGCCGGTCTGACCGGATTCGGTGCGGAGCATACCTACGATCCATGATATGAATTTCACGATGATTTCCATGATCCAGTTCAACGGTACCGATAACCACTCGATGACCTGGCCTGCGGCGTCCGAGACGTAACGGAAACCGGTCCTGAGAACCTGAAACATATCTTCTGAAAAAGCAATCGCGATGACGAAGCCGATGACCATCATCCCGCCGATAACCCCGACCATCATGGGTACCCACCGCCAGCCGGAAGTTAACGCTGCTTCTTCCTTCGGCATGGAGCGATGCATCACGT
>JASFHJ010000142.1:0-4618 GCA_050123255.1 Dehalococcoidia bacterium | reverse complement strand
CATCGAGAGAAAGCACGTCGCACTCACCGGTCTTGAACATAGCGATACGTGTAGCAAGTTCAGGTACTAAGAGTTGGAGATAGTACTGGAAGTGAGGAACTTCATCGGGTCGGCAATAACTCGTGTTAGCTTCGAATTTTACGCTGGTACCTGAGATATATTCTGCCAATTTCCAGGGCCCGGAGCCGACCGGATTCTTAAAGTATTCTTCCTCGCCGACTTCGTCAAATAAGCCTTTGTCCAGTATGGCTACGGCTGAGAAGACGGGTGGCAGTGTGGATTCAGGATGTTCGATAACGTACTCGAGCGTAAGGTCGTCGATTACTGTCATGCTTAGGGGTTTAAGATAAGGTGCCCAAGCGCTTCTTGGAGATGTCATGAAGCGCTCGATGGAGAACTTGATGTCTTCGGCAGTCACCGGGTCGCCGTTAGTGAAGTAATTATCCGGAATTAGGTGGAACGTCCAGGTGCAGCCGTCATCACTTATGTCCCAGCCTTCAAGAGCGTCGCCTTCAAAAAAATAATCCTGTTTCCAACGAGTTATAAATTGGAAAATTGCATACTGCCAACCGCCAACCGATAGGTTTGGGTCAAACGAATCATAGCCAAATGATGCCACAGTATCGGTTAAGGTGCCATAGGGTGCTACTATTTTTGTGGTTGTTTCTGTAGCTGTCTCGGTCTGTGTGGCTGTCTGGGTCTGTGTGGCTGTCTGGGTCTGTGTGGCTGTCTGGGTCTCTGTGGCTGTCTGGGTCTCTGTGGCAGTAGCAGTGGTTGTTTCTTCTTCGCCGCAGCTGGCGAGGACTAGAGTGACTGCCAGAACTACGACTAACAAGAAAAGTAGTAGTTTTTTCATTTCCCCTCCTTTAATTTTATAACTAAAGTTAATGCTTAAGCAGTGCCTCTAATTAATCCCTCCTTATCATTTAGATTTGGGTTCAACCCATATTACTCTATGGATAAGGACAGTATTGTCCGAAATATCACTATATGAAATTAATATAATATAGAACACATTCTCAATCTTGTCAACCTTGAATTTTCCTATCTTTTAATTTCAGCAGTCAATCTCCGTTTATACTTTTAAAAATTCTGTTAAAAATTTCTTTAGATTAATCAAACTTTTTTAGCATTCGGTTTCTAACGCAGCGTGGTTAGTATGTAATTCCTTAATTATGAAAGAAAGCGGCGAGGTCCGCTCTGATGGTGGAGACGGATTATAGTTCGTGTGTGGTTGCGCCCCGGGACGGGTTCGCGGTCGGCCGGTGTCTCACGGTTGGGCGGGCTTGAGTAGAGGTCTTTCTATATCTTGAAATGGCGCTGCAATGTTTCCTTAACGGCGTTCCTCAGCAACCCGGGCGCATTCTTCATGGCATATTCCCGTTCCATGTTTTCCGACATTATACCAACCGCTCTATCGATTCCGCATTGGTAGGCTTCCCGGTAGCCATCGCCCAGTTCCCCGGCGAAAGCGATTACCGGCACTCCGGCTTTTTTCGCCCTGGCGGCTATACCGCAAATGGATTTACCGCGCGGGGTCTGACTGTCGATGCGGCCTTCGCCGGTCAGAACTATGCCGGCACGTTCCAGGTGATTTTCAAAACTAATCGCCTCGCAGACGATATCAATCCCGCTCCGTAGCGAAGCATCCAGGAAAGCCACCAGCCCGGCTGCCAGTCCCCCCGCCGCGCCGCCCCCCGGGATTTCACTGACGTCTTTCCCGATATCCCTTTTTATAACCCCGGCCAGCTTACGCAGCCCGGCGTCCAGCAGCTCGATATCCTCCGGGCCGGCTCCTTTCTGGGGGCCGTAAATATAAGCAGCGCCGTGGGGACCGTATAACGGATTGGAAACATCGCAGGCGCAGGTTATTTTACTCTCCGGTATCAGGGGATTCCTCCCGGAGATGTCGATGCGTTCCAGGCTCAGCAGTCCTTTACCACCCGGAGGAATCGAGTGATTGCTTTTATCCAGGAGTTTTATCCCCAGTGCCTGTGCCATGCCGGAGCCGCCGTCCGTTGTGGCGCTATCGCCTAATCCGATGATTATACTCCGGTAACCGCCTTCCAGTGCCGCCAGGATGAGTTCGCCCGTTCCCCTCGTGCCGGCTGACATGGCATCGCGCACGGCTTCGGAGATGCGGTTCAATCCGGAGGCTGCCGCCATCTCGATAACCGCCGTTTTCCCGTCGCCCAGCACTCCCCAATTTGCCATTACTCTATCGCCGAGCGGACCGTGAACCTCCGTGGTGACCGTTCTCCCTCCGGTAGCTTCAACCATGGCCTTTACGGTTCCCTCGCCGCCGTCGGCTACCGGTAACAGGATAATTTCGCTATCTCCGCTTGCGGCCCTGGCGCCTTCCGCCATGACGGCAGCGGCCTCGTGTGCTTTAAGACTTCCCTTGAATCCCTGCGGCGCAATGATGATTTTCATCGTTTCTCCTGTACCGATTATTATATACGTGATATGATATTTTTATCCAATCTCTATATAAGCTGGTTTTCATTGAAAATCTGGTTTGTCAGGGAAAAAACGATCGCTGGAATAACCGGGTGAATTGACTATATTTTTCGCCCTGTTTTACAATGGCAGAGTCAGAAAAGAAGAGGGATATATATGGAAAAACGACATAAGGTGATACTGGTGGACGGTATGCAGGGCAACCAGGCTATGCCGGCTCTGGAAGAAACCGGGGAACTAGCGAAAATCGGAGCTGAGCTGGTTGTGCTGGGCTGCGAATCCGAGGATGACATAATTTCCGAAGCGCAGGACGCCGACGCCATTCTTACGGTGGGGGCGCCGATGACCCGCCGCGTCCTGGAGCGGCTGCCGAAATGCCAGTTAATCGTCAGGTACGGCATCGGTTACGACACGGTGGATGTGGAGGCCGCTACCGATAACAATATCCTCCTGGTGAATATCCCCGATTTCTGCCTGGAAGAGGTATCCAATCATGCTATCGCTCTCCTGCTTGCCTGCGCCAAGAAGATTCCGCATCTGAACAACCTGGTCAAAGAGGGGCGCTGGATGGAAGCCAAGCAGGCGCAGTCGCCGATGGAGTCGATACACGGACAGACTCTGGGTATCATCGGCTGCGGTAATATCGGCAGGACGACGGCGAGAAAGGCGAAATGCTTCGGGCTGGATGTCCTTGGTTACGATCCGTATGTGGACAGGGTCCTGGCGGAAGAATTTGACATAACGTTGGTCAAACTTCCTGAACTGTTGGATAAATCCGACTACATATCGGTGCATACAGCGCTGACTGATGAAACCTATCACCTTATCGGCGACGAACAATTCAAGCTGATGAAGCCGACGGCCTTCTTCATCAATACGGCGCGCGGTCCCGTCGTTGATGAGCCGGCGCTTATTCGCGCTTTTGCGGAAGGGAGAATCGCCGGGGCGGGACTGGACGTCTTCGAACAGGAACCGGTCGACCCGGATAATCCCTTGTTGAAGATGGATAACGTAGTTGTCATGCCGCACTCGGCTTCGTATTCGGACGCTGCCTTCAAAAGGCTCCGGAAAAGCGTCGGGCAGGAAGCCGCCCGGCTGCTCGGCGGTAAATGGCCTAAAAACGTGGTGAATAAGGCCTGCAAACCCAAGAAGAATCTGGAAAGGTAGGAATGACCGGATGAAAAAGAAAAAGGGACATCCTGTATCAGACGATGCTCGGTAATACGGAGAAGGTCGCCAGAAGCTTTGAGAAAGCGTTTAAAAACAAGGGCTGGGACTGCGACGTGTTCAAGATAGACAAGGATATCACCTTCGATAATATGCCCTTTAACTATGATGATTACGATTTTCTCTGCGTCGGTTCTGGTGTCTACGAGGCGCTGCCGGGTAAGGAAATCACCGACCTTATGTTCAAGTATACTCACCAGCCGAAGAGGGCGGGGAAAAGAGTGCGTGTCCACCGCAGAATCACCCCCGGCCCTAAGAAGGGGGTGGTGTTCGTTACTTATGCCGGGACGCACCTGGGTTATAAAGAGGCCGAACCGGCATTGGCCCTGCTGGCGTTGAATATCGAGCACCTGAAATTCAAGTGCGTCGGGCGGTTCAGCTGCCCCGGCGCGGTCAGCGACAAGCCCACGCCCGGTCAGTGGTTCGGTGATATCACCGGACGGCCCAACGAGCGTGATTTAACCAGGGCGCAGATATTCATGGAAGAAAAACTGGAGGAGCCGCCGGCCTGACATATCGGCGGAAAGGATTGTGGAAATGAAGAAAAACCAATTCCGCCAGCTGTTGAGAGAGGGAAAGCCCACGCTGGGAACTCACGTGATATCGACCTGGCCCGGCATCGTCGAGGTTATCGGGCAGACCGGCGCTTTCGACTATATAGAATACGTCGGCGAATACTCCTCTTTCAGCCTGGAGCAGATGGATAATTTCGGCAGGGCTGTCGAGCTTTTCCCCGACATGTCCGCCATGATGAAAGTCGAGGAGCAGACCCGCGGCTTTATCGCCGCCCGGGCAATCGATTCCGGTATCCAGAACGTGCTTTTCACCGACTGCCGTTCCGCCGATGATGTCCGCGAATGTATTCGCTACGTCCGCCCCGAGACCCCGGAATCGGGTGGTGTTCACGGCTATGGCATGCGCCGCAGCACCG
>JASFHJ010000141.1:0-4619 GCA_050123255.1 Dehalococcoidia bacterium | reverse complement strand
TACCCGACGCGAAGAACTGCTGCTGAAAGAAGACGTACTAAAACAGGTGTGGCTGCTGCGGCGCATGGTTGCCATGATTTCCAACGACTCCAATAACTTCGTTGAAGGCACCGAACGGGTGCTGGATTGGATGAGAAAATCCGAGTCCAATGCCCAGTTCCTGAGCAGTCTGAATAGAGAGATGTAAAAGTCAGCAAAGGGGGGAAGAGGGGATGAAAGCCATCAATAAAATGGCTCTTTACATCTCGCTGATAACAGCGCTCCCGCTTATATCCATTTCATGCAATATCATCAACGGTGATATTGCTTCACCTGCACCTGAGGAAGACAACGACCTGCTGCCCCTGATGCTTCACGCCGTACCTGCCACAGGTACGACCGCCCTCATGTATAACGATATGCGGTATCTTTCCGAATCCCGTGGACTCGAGGCCCCGTCACAAAACGCCAGCATCGAAGATAAGATAGAATGGTGGTCTTCTTTCCAGAGTGACCTTCTTTACGGCTATCCGTTCCCGTACGATGACGCATTCTGGGGCTTCAATGCCGCGGATATTTCCGGTATACTGACCTACTGGGGCGAGGGGCGGGTAACGATATTATGTGGAAACCTGGATACCGTAACTTTCCGGATGAAGATGCTCTCTTACGGATACGAGGAGAGCAGCTACCTCGGCCGGCCGGTTTTAAGTGGCACGCCCGAGCCCAGTGGGGACATGAGTTTTGAAGTTCTACCTCGCGCCTACGGTATCATCAATGGAGTACGCATTGGGTCTGAGCCTGTTAATTTTATACTGATGTCAGGAAGTGGTAATGATCCGGATCAATCAATACAGAATATTAAGAAATCAATCGCTGCCTACCACCAAAAAACCTCTCTGGCCGGTATATCGAATCCGCTGACAAGGCTGGCTGCCTCCGTCGGGGAAGTCGGGGCGGCCTATATAACCACCGATACAAGTCTTACGTCCATACTTGAAAATGCCTCGGTGGAACAAGCCGAGCGAATGAAAGCGGCGATAGGACCCGGTTATCTCCCGCCATACCAAGGACTGGCTATGACCTACCGGTGGGAAGACGGGCGCATAATCTATGATTTCATTCTCGCCTACGAGACACATACCGATGCCGAAGCCGGTGTGCCGGTGCTGCGGGAAAGGCTGTCCCAAGGTCACAGTTATATGTTTCATGATGCCCCGTTATCCGGGGTCTGGACCATCCGGGACGTCAGCAGTTCCGACTCACTCCTGAAAGCTAAGGTGCTCCTGTTAGATACCGCGCCGCGTTACGACTCTTTCTTCGTAGTAATGGTTTACGCAGTCGATTACTGGTTCCTTTATCCCGGGCAATAAATTTACCAGTAATTCCCTATTTGAATAAAACCCGGTAAAGACTTATCATGATATCAGGAGACACCACTAAAATGCAGATAAGAAAAACTTATACGGAAACAAATCCCGAGCTGCTTTACGCCGAGATAAGGGACTTTACCCTGAAACAGGGATTGACGCTGGTTAAAGACAAGCAGGAAACCTATACCATCCCCGATGAATCGGCGACCTTCATTTCGCGCGGTACGATGATATTCAACACCAAGGACAAGGAATCTATGCGGGTTCATATAGTAGGCAACGTACGCGGCGAAACCAAGCTGATGATCGACGCCGACGAATCGCTTTTCCCCCAGGAAAAAGTGAACGCCCTCCAGGAAGATATCGACTTTGTTTTCAGTCCCTACGAATCCGAAGAGTAAAGTAACTATTGACGGGGAGGTAATCATAAAACTGGAAATCAGCCGGATACCTCCTGAATTCGAAGAGACCTGGCCGGGGCAGTTCAAGATATTTTCGTGGATGGAATTCGTCACGGCCATACCCCAGGCAATAAGCGTGATAACTACCCGGAAGGAAAACGGCCTTTCCAACGCCTGCCCCCAGGCCTGGACCACCTATACCGGCGACGATGCCGGCTACCATGTTATTTTTTCCTTAATGAATACTACTCATACCTACAAAAACATACTCCGTGAAAAGGAATTCGCGGTCAATTTCCCCGGCACGGACGAATTCAGAAAATGTATGGACACGATTACCAACAACGACATGGATACCGACGAAATCACAACTGCCGGGCTGACCATAGAAACGGCGAAGCTGGTAAATGCCCCCAGAATCGAGGAATGCTTTCTAAGCCTGGAATGCAAACTGGGGTGGCATAAACCGCTGCATGAGGGGAGTGTCTGGCACGTATTTGCCGGGGAGGTCGTCCACGTGGCGGTTGACGCCGAATACACCAGAGCCAACAGCAACAATCGCTACGGCGATAAAGGATATATATACAATATCCATACTCCCACCGACCCCGCCACCGGCGAACAGGAGCCGTCAAAGGTGGGGAAAATAGAGCCGATGTACGATATGTAAACCGGCTCGATTACCCCGCCGGGTGTTGCGTCTATTTCCCAAAAACAGCAGCGACCAAGATTCTACTCGTTCATGCGTCGGCGGAGATAACTGTTTAAACCCGGAATAGAGCTAGCACTGGCTATTCCAGGTCAAGTACAATCCGGGTCCACCGTTTTTTTAGGACAAACTCATCAGCTGACGGGTTATAATCGTAATTTTTCGGGTAAGCTCTTATGCGAAGGCCATTACCGGACGGGCGCCCGGCAGCATCCCAGGCTTTGACCTGCTCGATGAGGAGCCTGGCAAGCTCAGTCCCGCGTCCAAAACAACGTATAAATAATTCGGAAGGCTGAGGACCGTCCGGCTGCTCCGCAGAAAAATCCGACTCAGGAGGCCGTTCAAACAGACAAAGTCCCTCATTTCCTATCAGCCCGATAGTCGAGCACATCTTCCAACCTCCATGATTCATTCTTAAATAAGATACGATGCCCCGATCCGCCATTCGACCCTCTGCAAAGAGAGAGCAAAAACCCGATGTTCGTAAACTCAACCAGAGAGCCAGACCTCCGAAAACGGCTTCGGGAGGACTTGTATAAACCCCGGTTGGCTGAACTTCACTTTGACCGGAAAGCTGACTATAAACTACATCCCCATTTATCTCGACTCCATAGTCAACATCAATACTCAAGCCAGGCTCCGGACCGAGAGGGAGAGAACCTTGCGGTTTGGCGAAAGCTCCCCTGAGGGTCATAAACCCGCAATCCGCGACAGAGACGCTTTCCAGATGGTCATCCATCTTATCAAGGGCAACCGATTTTTGAACGCCCCCTTTTATCTCCAGAGGCAGCAACAGCCGGCCACCAAGTTTTAATTGTTCCCACCACGCGGGGACAATGTCCCAGGCTCCGACCGTCAGAACTATCCTATCATAGGGAGCGTAATCAGCAAACCCCAGACCCCCGTCACCGCAAACCACTTTCAAATCGTCCATACCCACTGACCTTAGATACTCTCTCGCACTCTCAACGATGTCCTCATCGATGTCTATTGTTACGACCAGCCCTGAATCGCCCACCAGATACTTCATGAGCCCTGCGTTGTAGCCTGTTCCGGTACCTATCTCCAGGACGCGATGTCCCGGTTGCAGATGAAGCTGCTCTAACATTATCGCCATGATGGCGGGTTGCGAAGATGAACTTACAACTCTCCCATCCTTGCGTTTGGTCAGAATTGCTTCGTCGCTATATACTTTTTTAGAACGATTCCCGGCAGGAACAAATGACGCGGGACAGTTCTGAAGGCACGTTCAACGCTGGGGGAACGGATACAGCCCATACTTATTAACTTCTCTACCAGGGCTTTTCGGAATCCAGCGGTTCCGTTGGTATTTAAGGGCTCATTCATCTGTGACACCCCCGGCTAAGAATTTAGTAAGGATTTCTCAAATTAGCTGGATACAGCCTGAGTTTAGTACTCCATCAGAGACGTGTCAAAAAGATTCCTGCCAACACCCTTCTACTATATAGTGGGGATACAGGGCAAAAAGGTAACAGAAAATGCCGTGATATTTTATAGCCCTTCGACAATGCGGTACATTTTCTCGTAAGACTTCACGAAGTCGGGTGCGACCTTTTCCAGCCGGTTCTTCAGTTCCTGCATACGCCGGACAAACTCTTTACGGTCTTTACCCGCCACGAGATCGGCCCATTCACCCGTTTTCTCGCGGAAAAGCCGTTCGTAGTCGGTCACCCGGGGGAAGTTCATCTGGAGAGAGGCATACAGCTCGGGGTCTTCCGAGAGGACGCTTTCGATAAGCGTTAACAGCACCTTGTAGGTGGAACTCCCCGAGGTAGCCATCGGCTTGATATCACCGGAACTGAGCAGGGTATCGGCGGTTACCAGAGCGATAAAATGAGACAGTCCGAGGACGAGGCTCATGGTGTCGTCGTGTTCCGCAGGGGTCATCAGGCTGACCCGGGCACCCCGCTTTTCCAGGTAACGGTCGATTTTATCCGCCAGTTCTCTTTCCCCATCATCGGTCGGAGTGAGAACAATGTTTTTATTGGTAATGCTGGCGGCACCCGGACCGAAAAGCGGATGGGCACCGAGAACCAGTCCCGACTTTACGTGCCGGTGCATGATTGCCACGGGCTGTACCTTGGTGGAGGTGATGTCGATAACGACCTGCTCCGGTCGCACGCGGGGACCTATTTC
>JASFHJ010000140.1:0-4649 GCA_050123255.1 Dehalococcoidia bacterium | reverse complement strand
ATGAATGAATCACAGGATAATGACCGCCGCTGGTATCCCGAGCAACCTATGATAGGTGTAGCGGTCCTGATATTTCGTGAAGGCGAGATACTCATGGCCAAACGTGGCAAGGAGCCCAGTAAAGGAAAATGGAGCGTACCGGGTGGCAAGCTGGAACTGGGTGAAACTATTGTTGAAGCCGCCGAGCGTGAGGTTCTCGAAGAGTGCGCCATCAATATTAAAGTTGGAGATGTAATCGATGCGTATGATATTCTCATCCGGGATGACGCAGGTCTGGTGAAATATCATTTCGTCGATATATATCTGACCGCAAACTATTTAAGAGGTGAAGCTAAGGCTCAATCCGACGTGGACGAATGCCGGTGGGTAAAGCCGGAGGATATGTCCGAACTCGACATACCGCCGAAGCTGAAAGACCTGTTCAGACGGCACGAAATCATAAATGAAAAGATGTGAATAAAATGACACAATATATTACATTTCCCCAGCTTGCCTGGCACGGCATTAAATATCTCAAGCTATCTTTGCCGGATAGCTGGGACGCGGAAATCTACAACATGACGGGGCATGACCGGCCGCATATAAGTCCGGCGGAAATCGGTGAAGCGGTGAAAAATCCCATAGAAATGAAGCCGCTGCGGGAGTACGCGCGCGGCAAGCAGGAAGTGGTGATAATCTTCGACGATATGGCGAGAGTCACGCGCGTATTTGAGATTGTGCCTCATGTCCTCGAGGAACTGGCCGCCGCCGGTATCGGAGACAAACAAATACGCTTCATCGCCGCCTGCGGCTGTCACGCCGCCATGAACCGGATGGATTTCGAGAAGAAGCTGGGTGCGGACGTTTTGAAACGCTTTTCGGTCTATAACCACGCGCCATACGGCAAATCCACCTACGTCAACACCACCACCCGCGGCACCAAGCTGTACATAAACGCCGAAGTGATGAAGTGCGACCTGAAAATAGGTATCGGCTCGGTGGTGCCGCATATCATGGCGGGATTCGGGGGAGGCGGCAAGATAGTGCTGCCGGGCGTAGCTGCCTACCGTACCATCGTTGCCCTGCACTCGCCGAAGGTAGCTTCGGAGACGACGGGGGTCAGCGACACGGTCACCGGTATGGGAAATATCGACGATAATCCGCGACGGCGGGACATCAACGAGGCGGTGGAAATGGCGGGGCTGGATATGAAAATAGACGCCCTGGTCAATGGCCGGGGCGAGACCACGGCGGTATTCGCCGGTTCGCCGGTGCCGACCTATGCCCTGGCACTAAAGGCAGCGAAGGAGCACTACCTGACCCGAGGAGCTAAAGATAAAGATATTATCATCGCCAACACATTCGCCAAAGCCAACGAAGCCGTTTCCGGTCTGCTGGCAGCTTTCCCTTCGGTAACTCAACGGGGCGGGGATATAGTACTCATCGCCAACGCCCCGGAAGGGCAGATAACCCACTACCTGATGGGCCCCTTCGGGAACGAAATCGGCGGGGCACTACAGCTTCAAATGGAGCCGCCGGAAAACGTAAACCGCCTTGTCATCTTCAGCGAATACCCGGAACTGTCCAGTCGTAAATATCTGGAAGCCTCCGATAGAATAGTACTCGTTAACGACTGGGATGAAGTTATCAGCATGCTGCGGGAAAGCTACGGTAACGATGCTTCGGTGGGTATTTACCCTAACGCCGATATCCAGTATTGCCGGTAAACCATCCTCAGGAGGTGAAGGATGAAAATCAGAGCAGCAGTGTTACGGGAATACGGCGCGCCTATGGCAATAGAAGAGCTGGAACTTGCCGAACCTCGGGAGAAAGAGGTGCAGGTGAAAATGCTGGCCTGCGGGTTCTGCCATTCTGATTATTCCGTGTGGGAAGGGCACATTCCACAGGATATCCCGATGGTGCCCGGTCATGAAGCCTGCGCCATAGTGGAGAAGGTGGGGCCGGGCGTTACCAAACTAAAGCCGGGCGACCGGGTGATCGGATGCTGGATGGTCCCCTGCGGGTATTGTTTCCAGTGCCGGCGCGGACGTCCTAACCTGTGCGAAACCAGTTCAACCTTCTTTCAGGAAGGCAACCTCCTCGACGGTACGTCACGGTTAACCGATTCGAACGGCCGGAGAGTGGGGCTGGGCAGTTTCATAGCCGGGTTCGCCACCCATAGCGTTATGCCGGAAATCGGTGCGATTAAAGTGCCCGACCATATCAAACTGCCCCCGGAGCAACTTTCCCAGCTCGGGTGCTCGGTAGCGACGGGATGGGGAAGCATAGTCAACGTGGCACAGGCCCGTGAAGGCGACTCCATAGCAGTATGGGGATGCGGGGGTATCGGCCTGAACGCCATCAGGTTCGCGGCGCTGCGTAATTGCTATCCCGTTATCGCCGTCGACCTGGAAGCATCGAAGCAAAACATAGCAATGGAGTTCGGGGCTACCCATTTCATCGAATCCGGTAAAACCGACCCGGTACCCGAAATTAAAGAACTTACCGGCGGAGGCGGACTACAGTACGCCATAGAAGCTACCGGCGACCCCGGAGCCCAGGTCCAGGCGTGGTACTCCTTGAGAGCCGGCGGGAAAGTGGTAGCTATAGGAATACCGCCTCTGGATTCCACGACGGACATACCAATGTTTTACGGGCCGTTACACGCCAAAACCATACAGGGCACACTATACGGGGAAACCCACCCAACCGAAGACCTTCCCGCTCTCATGGAGGTGATGAACAGCGGACTGTTAAAGACCGACAGGCTGGTAACGAGATTAATCACCCTGGACGACCTTGACGAAGTGCGTCAGGCGATAGCGGAAAGACAGGTAATCGGACGATGGGTCATCAAATATGATTAAGGATCAGTCACGGAGATATTTGTAATAGCCCTCCCCGGATAACGACCGTACGTAGCCGGCTCGACCCAGATGGCGTAGATACCCCGCGTAGCTTAATCCCTCTCTGACAGCGCTGTAACGTACGGCTCCGGGCTCTATACAGTGACGACAGGTATCGGTTCGGTTGATTTTCTTACGCCATTCACGCGCCGATTTACCGTCCCAGATAGACTCAATATCCTTTTCTTTGACATTGCCGATGGGTTCAGGAAGCAACTCGCAGGGATAAACCGAACCATCATAGTCGATAAACAGGTAATTATAAACGGCGGTGCACGTCCAGTGGCGGCGGTGCGATGACAGCAACTCCCTTATCCTCGAATAGAAATAATTACCCGTGAACTCCTTGCGTTGGTACAGCTCGAGGAGTTTGGCGTGATGGGCGGGCGTCAACTGCAGGGATTCTTCTTTATTGGCGTTGCGGAACCGGGAGGTCGTGAAAAATACCGGCGAGATGATGTGAAACAGACCTTTTTCTACCGCCAGCTCCAGGATATCTTCGAGTTCATCGATGTTTTGAGGCAGTACGGTAGTCTTGACTCCGATATAGAACCCGGGATAATCCTGCCCGAGTTCCCAGAGCCCGTCAAGCGTCTCTATCGACAGTTTGTAGGCGCCCTTCGTGCCCCTGATTTTGTCGTGGGTCTCACCGATGCCATCCAGAGATGCCACGTGAACGATATCGATATCACTACCCCTGACCGCTTTCAATATTTCCCGGTATCCGGTGATTATCTTTTCCGGCATAAATCCGTTAGAGGTGATAATGATACTCCTCAAGCGGGTCAGACCGGTCTTTTTGAGTCCCACGATTCCGGACACAATTTCCACGAGGTCATTCCGGAGAAAGGGCTCGCCACCGGTAAGGTCTACTTCCACAAGGTCTGAAAAAAGCGGTCTGGATAACAGACTCAGTATTTCATCAGCGGTAAGCTCCAGGCTCGTGATTTCCGGGATTTCCGCAGCCTGCCGCCACATATTGCACATAATGCAGTGAGAATTACAGCGAACCGTCAGCGCCAGGCTGACCGCTTCGGGCTTGAAAGGCTTGTTCGTCAAACGGGCCCGGCGGAAAGCAAGGGCTTTACCCAGCAGTTTCAAGATAACTCTGTAATATTTCATTATCCACCAAAGATTAATCAGGCTTTTTTGAACCTGACCAGATAAGAGCCGAAATACCGGTTCTGCCAGCATCCCCAGAACACGCCGACCTGATAGGCAAGGTGCTCCGCCAAGTAGTAAAAGAGAAATACCGGATACATCAGGGCCGGTTTCCTGGTGAAGTAATCAACCAGCGACGACAGCAGCAATAACCCGACATCGAACAGCCAGAACGAGTGCAGGAAAAAGCCGGGTATCAGGAGCAGAATCAGGTAATAGCGTACCAGGTGGAAGGAAATAACGTAAAAATAGGACAGATAGGTCCTGAGGATGGAATAAGCCGTCTGCATGACCGGCAGCGGCATTCCGTGTTTCCTGAGCATTGCCGACTTCCGCCATAGCTCGAAGCCGAAGACCAGAGGCAGCAGGCAAAGCGGGTAGGGATTCAACATGAGCAGGGCTACCGTCAATGACAGAAAAGCCAGGAAAGGATAGATAGAGAAAGAAAGGACCTTCTTCTTATCCCGGTGGGCGCGGTAAAGCGGGGCTTCCGAGGTACCGTACTGGCCGCGCCTGAGCATCATCATATCCAGTTCACTGCGGTGCTTATGACCGACGGTGCCGTAGGGAGTGTAAAGCAGCGAGTAGCCGCTCTCCCTCAGT
>JASFHJ010000139.1:0-4694 GCA_050123255.1 Dehalococcoidia bacterium | reverse complement strand
GGACGGTGACATCGGCGATAGCGAGCTGGCAGCAATCTGCCGCGAGCTCCTTACCGACCCCATTATCGAAGAATATTCCTCTGAAGAAATCCCGGTTCCCGATGGTGCCAGGCTGGTGGAGGTGGCTTATAATCCCGGCGTGATGGACCCGGTGGAAGAAAGCGTACGTAAGGGCATTACCGACCTGGGAGTCACCGGACTGACAGCGGTCAGGACCGCTAGTAAATACCTCCTCTGGGGCGATATCACCGAAGAAGTCCTCCAGTCCATCTGCGATAAACTCCTCGTCAACAGCGTGGTACAGCATGTCGTTTCCGAGGAAGAAGCGGTATCTCTGCGTTCGGCAACCTATAATTTCTCGCTGGAACATATCGACATCCGTACCATGGATGATGCCGCTCTTATGGAACTGAGTAATAATCGTTTCTGGCTAAATCTCGATGAGATGAAGATAATCCAGGACTATTTTATCAGGCTGGGCCGTCCGGCTACCGATATCGAACTGGAGACCCTGGCGCAAACATGGTCGGAGCACTGCATCCACAAGACCTTCAACGCTAAAATCACCCTCGGCGATGAGATAATCGATAGCCTGATGAAGACCACCATCATGAAGGTCACCGGCGACCTGAACAAACCCTGGTGTCTTTCGGTTTTCAAGGACAACGCCGGTGTAATCGATTTCGACGGGCGCTACGCCGTCTGCTTCAAGGTGGAAACGCACAACCATCCCTCGGCGGTGGAGCCCTACGGCGGCGCGGCTACCGGAATCGGCGGCGTTATCCGCGACCCGCTGGGCACGGGGATGGGCTCCAAACCGATTGCCAACACCGACGTTTTCTGCTTCGGGCCGCCCGATTTCCCCCACGCCGACCTTCCCAGGGGAGTGCTGCACCCGCGCCGGATTTTCAAGGGCGTTCGCGCCGGCGTCGCCGACTACGGAAACCGCATGGGCATTGCCACCCTCAACGGCGCGGTGCTTTTTGATGAAAGATATCTCGGAAATCCGCTGGTGTTCTGCGGTACGGTCGGTCTCATGCCGAAAGATATGAGCCAGCAGGGACAGCAGAATACCGGCGACCTCGTCGTGGTGGTTGGCGGCAAGACGGGGCGCGACGGTATTCACGGCGTCACCTTCGCTTCGGGCGAGTTGAATAAGGAATCGGAGGACATATCCTCCAGTTCCGTACAGATAGGCAATCCTATCGTGGAGAAGAAAGCGCTGGACGCTATTTTGAAAGCGCGCGACCTGGGACTGTACAGTCGTATCCAGGACTGCGGCGGCGGCGGGCTTTCCTCGGCGGTGGGAGAGGTCGGTGAGAGTACCGGGGTGCGCGTCGACCTGGAGAAAGTGCCCTTGAAATACTCCGGGCTGTCCTATACCGAGATATGGGTATCCGAATCGCAGGAACGCATGCTGCTGGCGGTACCGCCGGATAAGATTGACCGGCTGTTGAAACTTTTCAGCGACGAGGATGTCGAAGCTACCGTTATCGGTGAGTTTACCGACGACCGGCGGCTCCAGCTTTTCTACGAGGGCAATAAAGTGGCCGACCTGGATATGGATTTCGTTCACAACGGCTTACCGCAGTTGGAGCGTACCGCGGAGTGGGAAGTCCCGGATAATCCGGAGCCGGATTTCCCGCAGCCGGAAAATCTCGCAGAAGACCTGAAGAAGATACTGGCTTCCTGGAATGTTTGCAGTAAGGAATGGGTAATCCGCCAGTATGACCACGAGGTGCAGGGCGGCAGCGTTCTGAAGCCGCTGGTCGGCGCCGCCAGTGACGGCCCCGGAGATGCCGCCGTTATTTGCCCCCTCCCCGATTCCCGGCGCGGATTGATAATCTCCAACGGCATCAACCCTAAATACGGCGATATCGACCCTTACTGGATGGCGGCTTCGGCTATTGATGAGGCTTTACGTCAGGTTATCGCCGTGGGTGGTAGCCTGGAACAGGTTGCTTTGCTGGATAACTTCTGCTGGGGCAACCCGGAGAAACCCGACCGCCTCGGCGACCTGGTAAGGGCGGCGCAGGCCTGCTATGATATCGCTGTTGTTTACGGGGCGCCCTTCGTCTCCGGCAAGGACAGCCTCTATAACGAATACGAGACCGGTGAGGAAAGCATCTGTATCCCGCCCACTCTACTCATTTCCTCCATGGGGGTGATGAAAGACGCCGCTAAAGCGGTGTCCATGGACTGCAAGCAGGCTGGTAACCCGGTATATATCGTCGGAGATACCTGGAACGAACTGGGCGGTTCCCATTATTTCGCCATTCACGATTGCGTCGGTAATAGTGTCCCTGAAGTCCGTCCCGAAACGGGTAAAAAGTTGATGGATAGCCTTTCGGGAGCCATGGATAAGGGTCTGGTGAAGGCCTGCCACGACCTCAGCGAAGGTGGGATTGGCGTAACCGCCGCCGAGATGGCTTTCGCCGGTGGTCTGGGCATGGAGATAGATCTGGGTAAGGTCCCACTGGGAGAGGCGATTGACCGCGACGATTACGTTCTGTTTGCCGAATCGAATACCCGTTTCCTGGCGGAAATAGCCCCGGAAGATAAGGAAGAATTCGAGCGTGTCATGGCCGGCAGCATTTTCTCCGAGATTGGCAGAGTAACCGATAGCGGAAAGCTGGAAGTCACTGGCCGTGACGGTAAAATTATATTGAGTTCCTCGATTAACGATTTGAAAGAGGCCTGGCAACAGCCACTGCGATGGTAAAGATAAGATGACTAAAGCTAAAGTGTTAATGCTGATGGCGCCCGGCACCAACTGCGACTTCGAGACGCAGGTGGCTTTCGAGATGGCCGGTGCCGAGGTGGATTCGGCGCTGGTGACCGAGTTGTTCCGCGAGGAAAAGAAACTCATGGACTACCAGATAATGATTATTCCCGGCGGCTTTACTTACGGCGACGATATTTCCGCCGGTAGAATTATGGCTAATGAAATCCGTCTGAGACTGGGTGAAGATATCAGGAAATTCGTCGATGACGGCAGGCTGGTGATGGGCGTTTGTAACGGTTTCCAGGTACTGGTGAAAGCCCGGGTGCTTCCGGGATTTGCCGACCATGATTCGCAGCCGATGACCCTCACCGCCAACGACTCCGGTAAATTCGAGTGCCGCTGGATTCACCTGAAGATAAACCGGGAAAGTCCCTGTGTCTTTACCCGGGGCATCAGCAATCTTTGTATACCGGTCAATCACGGCGAAGGTAAACTGGTGGCACCGCCGGAGATTCTGGACAAACTTAATGTAGTGGTCCGGTATAGCGATCCGTCCGGTAACCTGGGGGCCGGTTATCCCCACAATCCCAACGGTTCGTTGCGTGATATTGCCGGTATCTGCGACTCCACCGGGCGTATCTTCGCCCTGATGCCTCACCCGGAAAGGTTCTTGCGCTGGACGCAGCACCCCCGCTGGACACGGGAAACTCCTCGGGAAACAGGTGAAGGACTACAGGTATTCCGCAATGCCGTCGATTGGGTAAAAGGGATATAGCAATCCCATAATCCTCACGGGTCAGTCTTCTATCCCCGTGTTTTTCTGATGAAATTATCGGAAAAGGTTAAAAGGCTCAGGACGGAAGTAGTTGTCCTGTATTATTCCTTCAGAGATCCCAGGACCCCTTGGTACGCTAAAGCATTGATGGGGATAATCGTCGCTTATGCCCTGAGTCCCGTAGACCTTATCCCGGATTTCATTCCCATCATCGGCTATCTGGACGATTTGATACTGATACCGGCAGGTATCTATCTGACTTTAAAACTGGTTCCTGATGAAGTACTGGAGGAATACCGCGAGAAAGCCCGGTCTGAGCCTGTCGATAGTCGGATTAAGTGGATAGCATCAGCTATTATATTTACGATATGGTTGCTTGTCCTTTACTTGATAGTAAAGGCTATCTGGCTTTAAGATGTATTGCTAAGTAGATTATCTAGATATATTCTGGATGCTTAGGCGTCTTCGACACCCTGTTCTTTGATGTAGTCTACCGCGTCCTGGATGGTGATTATCTTTTCAGCGACCTCATCCGGTATCTCGACTTTCTTGTCGCTGGAAGAGAAAGACTCCTCCAGTGCCATGATAAGTTCCACCAGGTCGAGTGAATCCGCGCCTAAATCCTCAACAAAGCTAGCGGTAGGTACTACTTCCGATTCTTCCACCCCGAGCTGCTCTACGACGATAGCTTTGATTTTATCAAAGATAGCTGCCACTTTTCGTCCCCCTTTAATAAAACTGTTCTATCTACTTGCCAGGGCGCTCACCGAACCGAGTACGCCGTTGACAAACTTACCGGAGCTTTCACTGCCGTAAGTTTTAGCTAATTCCACTGCTTCGCTTACGGCTACTTTCACCGGTACTTTATTATCGAACAAAATTTCGAATATTGCAAGTCTCAGGATGTTACGGTCGATAGTCGAGAGTTGTTCCAGAGGCCATTGCGGTGCGAATTTCCTGATATTATTATCTATCTCTTCCTTGTTTTTCATCACCCCGTTAACCAGCTCATGCGTGAACGCCCGGTTTTCCTCGGAGAAGTTATCCTCGGAAAGGAGTCGTTCCACGACTTGAGTGGAATCACGGGTTACCGTATCTATCTCGTATAGAGCCTGCAGGACTCTGGCTCTGGCTTTTCTTCTCGTACCGGCCATATTTTATGCCTGTTCTTTATGACATTATATCATAACCGGC
>JASFHJ010000138.1:0-4703 GCA_050123255.1 Dehalococcoidia bacterium | reverse complement strand
AGTCGATAATACCCAGTTTTTCCCCGAGTTCCCAGTGGGGCAGGGGCTCAAAGTCAAAGGTTTTCGGTTCTCCCCAGGTGCGGATTTCCACGTTGTCGTCATCATCCAGCCCGATGGGGACATCCGGTTGGGGAGGATTGGGCACATCCAGCAACAAGCTTTCCAGTTTTGAATCGATATTTCGCACCTCTTCTTCCAATGCCTGGATATCGGCGCGGAGCTTGCGGCCCATTTCCTGAGCTTTCTCCCTTTCTCTGGATACCTGCTTACGCCGGGCGCGCAGGTTGTCCAACTCGCCTACTTTTTGACGTCGCAGCGCATCGAGCTCCAGTATTTCATTAATCGGGGCTTTGTCATGGCGGTCGGCCACCGACTTTTTTATTAATTCAGGATTTTCGCGTATGTATTTGATGTCAAGCATTTTTTTATTTCTCCCTCAGCTGCGGGAAGAGGATGACTTCCCGTATCGACTGCTGGTTGGTAAGCAGCATCACCAGCCGGTCGATGCCGATGCCCAGCCCCCCGGTGGGCGGCATTCCGTATTCCAGCGCCGTGAGGAAATCCTCGTCGATGGTCCACTGCTCCTCGTCGGTACCGTGACGGTCTCTCATCTGGTCGATGAACCTTTCCCTCTGTAAAGTAGGGTCGTTCAGCTCGGAATAAGCGTTACCGAGTTCCAGTCCGCCGGCGTAAGGCTGAAAGCGTTCCACCACGCGTTCTTCGTCAGGCTTGTTCTTGGCCAGCGGCGACATGGAAACCGGGTAATCATAAATAAACGTCGGCTGTATCAGCTTCGGCCTGACGCAGGTTTTCAGCAGTTCGTCAACCAGCTTCGCCCAGTTCTTGGCGGGGTCGGCTTCTATATTCATGGAACGCATTTTCTCGCGGAGTCCGTCGGCGGTGGGGTATTTCACGAAGTCGATACCGCCGTATTCTTTAACGGCATCGCGCAGTGTCATCCGCCGCCAGGATGGCGTTAGATTGATTTCATTGCCGTCGTATTCAATCTCGGCGGTGCCCAGTACGCGCCGGCTGACCTCGAAAATCATTTCCTCCGTCATTTTCATCACGTCGTTATAATCGGCGTAGGCTTCGTAGGTCTCCAGAAGCGTATATTCGGGATTATGGGTGGTGGAAATACCTTCGTTACGGAAAACGTTACCGATTTCATATACTTTATCCAGCCCTCCAACGATAAGCCGTTTGAGGTGGAGTTCCAGGGCGATACGCAGGTACATATCCTGGTCGAGCGCGTTGTGGTGGGTAATAAATGGCGCCGCCAGCGCGCCCCCGGCGGAAGCATTCATCGCCGGGGTTTCCACCTCTATAAAACCCCGCTTGTCCAGGAATTGCCGGATGCCGTTGATTATCCGGCTTCGCTTCTTGAATATCTCTTTGACGTCGGCATTGGCGATGAGGTCGACATAACGTTGGCGATAACGCTTGTCGGTGTCGGCCAGGCCGTGCCACTTTTCCGGCAGGGGCAGCAGCGACTTCGCCAGCAGGGTGAAATCGGCAACGGCTACGGTGGGTTCTCCGGTCCTGGTTCTTAACAGCCTGCCCTCGACGCCGATAATATCGCCGATGTCCAGGTCCTTGAATAGTTCCGTCTGCTCTTCGTTCAGGTTGCCGTGCTGCACCAGCAATTGTATCTTGCCGGAAACATCGCGGATATCCATGAAGGAACTCTTGCCCATCTTGCGGACAGCGGTAATTCTACCCGCCAAGCTGACGGGTTCGTTCAGCGGTGCGTTATTCGCTTCCGGCTCTTCCAGTTTGGCGATGGCTTCCCGTGTTGTGAGAGAGTGCGGGTAGCTGTTGGGGTAGGGATTGATGCCACGTTTACGTAGACGTTCCAGCTTTTCACGTCGCTGCTCGTTGATATTGTCTAATCTGGGTGTCATGGCAACCGTCCCTTCCTGTAGTGAATCGACCGAGTTGATAATGCTCAGTCAATAATAACAATATTATAGGTTATATGTTCGTTATGGTAAAGGGGTATTTGTCCGAAAAGAAAAGAATCACGGAGAACGGAAAAGAGAATACGTTACCTCGCTTCTTTTCCCCGCCCCCCAGGATTTGTTGTCCCGACCCGCCCGTCCCATTACGGGAAAGAGGGGTTTCACCCCTCTTAAACACCCCGGGGTGGAAAAACCTTCAGCCTTTATACTGAAGGCGCTGTTCGCGGAGGGTGTCCAGCCAGGAAGTCGATTTAAGGTCGCGTTCCAGCAGGTACCTGAGATAACCCTGAATGACCTTTTCCAGTTCGTCGGCAAGAGCCGGGTCGATTTTCACCCGGGCAACGCTACTGAAATCATGGTCCTGTAACAGGCGCAGGACTTTCTGGGCGTTCAACGAAAGAGGATAGGCTTGCGAATGTGTCTGACCGCATTCGGGACAGGATATGCCGCCGGTACCGGGGCTGAAATAGTTGGTGGCGGGTTCCAGCGCCCGGTGGCAGGTGACGCATTCTCTAAGCTGGGGACGGTAGCCCACCTGCTCTAATAAATGCAACTCGAAATAGTGCAGTACGATATCGTGGTTGTTTCCATCGCACAGGTGGTCCAGTGTTTCCAGGACAAGGTAAAACAGGTCCCGGTGTTCCTGGTGCTCGGCGGTGAATTGATTTACCAGTTCGGCGATGTACAGTCCGCAGGATGTCAGCCAGAGGTCGTTCTTCATGGGAAGGAAAGCGTTGATGGTCTGGCTGCCGGTAAGAGTATCCAGGTTCTTGCCGCGCGCTAACGATATCTGGCTGTGGGTGAGTAACTCCAGGTGCCCGGCCATCTTGCTTTTGGGCTTGCGCAGGCTCCTGGCAAAGCCCTGGATTTTCCCGAGGTGGGGGGTAAAGAAGGTCAGGATGGTATCCGCTTCGCCCAGTTTCGTCTTCTTGATAACGATGGCTTCGGTCTTATAATCGCGCGGTTCCGGCATAGTTATATTATCGGTGAATGACTAGAGGATTTTCAACAGCTCGGAAAGAGAGCCGATTTCGTAGTCTATGTCGGTATCCGTTTCCGGTTCAACCCGGTCGCGGTTAAGCCAGACGGAGGTAATGCCGTAATTCCTGGCTCCGATAACATCATTTTCCAGAGAGTCGCCGATATGAAGCAGCTCTTCTTTCCGGCATCCAGCTTTTTCGATGGCGATTTGATAGAACCGTGGAGACGGTTTCTCGTAGCCGATATCCTGAGAAAAGACAACAAAACCGAACATATCATCAAGTCCGCAGCGGGCCGGATAGCTGTTGCCGTTGGACAGCAACCCGAGTCTGTAATTTTCCCGCAGTTGAGTCAGGGTGGGCAGCACATCGGGATAGAGTTCAACATCATCAAACCTGTGTTGCAAATATATCCGGTTCAGGCGGGCCGCCAGTGTATCATCCGTGTGCCCGGTCTCTGCCAGGGTTGCTCTGAAGGCTTCCAGCCTGATTTCTTCAAGATTGGTGGTCTTGCCTTTCAAATATTCGGCTACCCGGTTCCTCGTTGTTATCATTCCATCTATAGAAAGCTTTGAAGCTATAACGGGGGATTCATTTTCCAGTATTTTCAGGACATATCCCAGCGAATGCCTCATTACTCTCTGGAAATCCCAGAGCGTCTGGTCGGCATCGAAAGAAACGGCCTTAATCCCCTTTATTTTCTTCATTTTAGAGCTGCTTCCAGTATTTCCTTTTCCAGCCGTCGGACTCTTCGTATCTCGAATAGTCGTAGCCCCAATCGGGTGAGATCAGGCGGTAATGCTGGGCTTCCTCACCGGGGACTTCCGCCGTACCCGGGCAGTGGATGATATAGCCTCCCCTCTTTACCACTCTTTCGAATTCCTTCAGTTCTTTTTCCAGGTGCCACCCCAAAGCGTGGGAAGTGATGAGTACATCGGCGATGTTGGCGGGGAGGGGTATTTCGTGCAGGAATCCGTCCATGACGAAGATATTTTGCAGGTCGGCTTCGTAAGCTTTATCCTTGATGAACTGTCTCAACCGCGTCACCGGCTCGACGGCGTAGACCCGTCCGGCAATTCGGGCGGCTTCCAGCGTTACCCGTCCCGTTCCGGCGCCGCCGTCGATGACCACCTTTCCCTCCAGCGGGGTTATCACGGTAACTTCCCGGAAGTCCCAGTTGTGAAAATCCAGGCTATCGTAAGCCTCGGGGCACTTGCTGTAGACCAGCCAGTCGGCAATACTCCAGACAAGTTTGTCTTCGGCTTTCGCCAGTTCTTTTTCATTTTTCGCCGGAGCATATTTCCCCAGAATGCTTTCGATATTTTCCGCCACCGCCGGGCATTTTATTACCAGGAAACGCTTGATGGAAGGATGGGCTTGCAGAACGACCGCCAGTTCGGCGTCGGCGATGCCCGGCAGCATGTTTATCTGGAAGCTCTCCAGCAGGTATAAATCTTCTAATTCCAGGGATACGCCCTTGAAAAATTGCTTGAACGGAGTATAGGCAGTCATACGGCTAATCTCCGGGATTCTCCGCGATGAATATCATCTCACGCGATTCTGCTGAATAAGCCGACCGGTCGAAATCCCCGAAAAGGTCGATGATTTTATAACCGCAGAGCTCCAGCAGGTGTTCTATCTCATACCGGAAGAAGTAACGCATCGGGAAGGACTGTACGAAGCGGTCGGTTTTACCGTCGGGATATGTTACGTAGTATATCAACTCTACGTCGTTATACTGCCAGTCGCGGTGGAATCCCGT
>JASFHJ010000137.1:0-4714 GCA_050123255.1 Dehalococcoidia bacterium | reverse complement strand
ATCGAGGCAATGATAAAAGACGATACTATTGCCATACGGGCCGTACCAAATCCACTAAAGTTGAATTATAGAGTCATGGCTGTTATCGCCCTGGGTGTGGAATTGTCCAGGTTGGATGAGGTGTGCGAAAAATTAGTCGATATACCCAACATCAGCTACGTATCGGTTATGTTCGGTAAATTCGATGTGATTCTTTTTGCAGAATATCGCGATTTTGAAACGCTGTTTAAGTTAGTCAGGGAACAGATGCCCAGCATAAAAGGAATCAGAGAAATCGATACTTTTATCATCGCTGATTGTAAGAAAGGATACATGAGATCCTTTAAGCAAGACTCATTATCCGACAAATCAATATCTTTCGACGAAATTGACGAAAAACTAATAAATGAGCTCAGGATAGACGGGCGGGCGACCTATATCTCTTTGGCGAATAAGCTTGGAATCAGTTCAGCGACAATATCCAGAAGAATCAGTTCTTTAGTAAAAAATCATGCTATTCAGATAACCGTTGTGGCTAATCCTACCAAGTTAGGCCATCATGTCACTTGTTTTTTAGGTATGCAGGTGGAACTCACTAAAATTAATGAAATCTGCGCTAAACTTTCTACATATACACATATACCTTTAGTGATAACGCTAATGAATGGTTATCATATTCTTGCCGCTGTAACTCATATCAACCTTCGCGCACTGCTTAAGTTTATCACCAGTGAAATTTCACGCATCGATGGAATACTCAATATTGAGACTTTAGTCCGTGGTGAATTCAAAAAACGTACTTATCTGGGCTTCGACCTCAAAGATGCGCTTTTCCATCCTGATGATTTATTCGGTTCTGATAATCAAGACGCATAATGATACATATTTAAAGCCCGGTCGTTAGCGGATGGATCATATCTTCCCCAAAATAAAGGCTGCAGGATTTAAAATCCTGCAGCCTTGAGGGCATTTCGGCGGTAGGGGTAAAGCCGCCTGAAGTATCGTAAGTCTACCCCTCCACCTGCTTATTCAAATGTTATTCTGGTCAATCTTCCGGAGTTATCAACTTGAGCTAGACGAAGTGCCGATTAGTGGTCCGCTCGGCTACTTCTTCGACGGGGGCCTGTTTTCTATGGCTGAAGAGCGGACGGCGCAGGAATGAGGGTACGTCCAGTTCTTCTTCCGTCTTCAGGCTTCTCAGCATGTTGGTGACTTCGTCATCTTCGCCGGCCCGGTTGGTCCCGGTGAGTTTATTGATGAACCCGGTGGTAATCAGGGTAATCCTCACATCGCCTTCCATGCTCGGTTCATTGGCGACACCAAAGATGATGTTAGCGTCGGGATCAACCGCCGCTTTAATAACGTCAGCCGCCTGGTTGACTTCAAAAAGCGTCAGGCTGCTGCCGCCGACCACATTAAATAACACGGCTTTGGAACCCTCGATGGAAACATCCAGCAGGGGACTAGCCAGGGCTTCTTTAGCAGCGTCCACAGCCCGGTTCTGTCCGGTACCTCTACCGATGGACATCCAGGCAGGTCCGGCGTCTTTCATGATTGCTTTAACGTCGGCGAAGTCCAGGTTAATCATGCCGGGGGTGGTGATAACCTCGGCAATCGCCTGGACACCGTGCCTCAGCACATCGTCGGCAAGCCGGAAGGCGCTGTCCACACCGGTTTTCTGGTCGCAAAGTGTTAGCAGCCGGTCGTTGGGGATGATGATGAGGGTATCGACCTTGTCCAGCAGGTTGTTTATGCCGTCTTCGGCTACCTCGCAGCGATGCGTGCCTTCAAATTCAAACGGTTTGGTAACCACGGCGATGGTCAGGGCGCCGCTGCTCTTGGCGATTTCCGACACAACATGAGCTGCTCCGGTGCCGGTACCGCCGCCCATACCGGCGGTGACGAACACCATATCGGCTCCGGTTACCAGGTCTTTCAACTCATCACGGTTTTCCTCGGCCGCCTTGGTTCCCACGATGTGGTCGCCGCCTACGCCGAGTCCTTTGGTCAATTTGGCACCGAGTTGAACGCACTGAGGTGCTTCGCAGATGGCCAGGGCTTGTGCGTCGGTATTCATGGCGATGAATTCAACGCCCTGAATATTCTCTCTAACCATGCGGGTCACGGCATTACAGCCGCCACCGCCCAACCCGATTACCTTTATTTTTGCTGGATTAGCAACAAAACTTGTTCTTGCCATCTCCTCCTCCTTTACTGATGCTTATATTTTCCATATATTTTTCCATTTATCGGAAGAGTCTCCTGAGCTGGGTGGCGAATCGGCGTAACGCTCCTCCAAATAGATTGGATCTCCAGGTTTTCTTCCCTTCGTGTTTGGTGCCCCAGAGTAATAGTCCTACACTGGTAGCGTAAGCGGGATCCCGCAGGATGTCACCGATGCCGTAGATGTCATTAGGAGCACCTACCCTTACCGGCAGCCTGAGGATATCCCGGCCCAGGGTAGCTATTCCGGCGAGGTTGGAACTGCCGCCGGTGAGTACCAGTCCGCTCGGGACCAGCGATTCGTAGTCGGAGCTCGGCATTTCCAGCAGGATGAGCTTCATTATCTCTTCTACTCTGGCGCGGACGATATCACACAGGTCCTGATAGGAAACTCCGTGCCCGTCCTGTGATATTGCCGGTGCGGTACTCGTGTTCTCTTCATAGACGGGCATGACACTGCCGTATTTCCTCTTCATTTCCTCGGCGATATCGAAGGGAAGTCCCAGGCCGATGGCGACGTCGCGGGTAAGCTGGTAGCCGGCAACCGGGAGAATCGAGGTGTGCCAGATACTGCCTTCCCTGAATACGGCGATATCCGTGGTCCCGCCGCCGATGTCCGCCATTATCACGCCAACCTGCTTTTCATCTTCAGATAAGATTGCTTCGCTGCTGGCGAGAGGTTCCAGAACCAGGTCTTCGATGTCTACTCCAATGCTGCGGATGCATTTTACCAGGTTCTGGATGGAGGTTACGGCTGCGGTAATAACGTGGGTTTCCACGTCAAGCCGGAACCCGTGCATTCCTACCGGATTTTTGACTCCGGCCTGGCCGTCCACCGCGTAGCTGCGGGGGATGACGTGAAGGAGTCTCCTGTCACCCGCCGTTTTGACGCTCTGGGCCGAGGCAAGGACGCGTTTGAGGTCTTCGGGGCGTACCACCCGGTCGTTTCGGGTGATGGCAACCACACCGCGATTATTCATCGAGGTGACGTGCCGACCGGTGACACCCACATAGGCTGATTCTACCTTGTAGTTACTGGTCTGTTCAGCTTTTCTAACTGATTCGCGAATAGATTCTCTGGCTTCATTGATATTTACTACCAGGCCTTTATGCAGTCCCTTGGAAGGGGCTATGCCTACACCAACTACTCGCGGACTTTCACCCGAGCTAACGTCCGCGAGTATCGTGCAAATTTTGGTGGTACCAACATCAATGGCGCCTACAACACTTCGTTTTTTCATCTGCCCTCCTTATTCGGTTATGGTTCTCTTGGTTATTGTAAGCTGCTGCTTTCAAACGGAAGCCCTTCCGCACGGACTCCCGGAGTGAATTATGCGGCTATAAATGCCATCCTTATTTTTTTCATTAATGCCGGCTTCCTCCAGCCGGTGGATTTAGCTATCGTGACGAACGAATGGTCGTCGGTGGTGGCGTAGGCATCACCCTGGGTGGTGATTCGTTCAGCGACTCTCAGTTTGGCGCTGCGACTCCGCGGGTTCTGTTCTATTTCTTCAGCCGAAGGGGTAATCACTTTACGGCTAACCAGTTTCAGGTGGGCTGTATGATTGCACACGCACTGGGGAATGGTAGGGGGGCATATACATGTGCGGGATGCCTTTTGCATGAATTGCTTGACAATCCTGTCTTCAAGGGAGTGGTACGAAATCACCACCAGTCTGCCCTGGAAACCCAGCAGGTCAACCGCCTGCTTTAGCGTGGTTTCCAGGTATTCCAGTTCGTGGTTAACCGCTATCCTCAATGCCTGGAAAGTCTTGGTTGCCGGGTGTATCTTGCCTTTCCGAGAGGATATCTTTTCTATCAGTTCACGCAACTGCTGCGTGGTCTTGATCGGTCGTTGCTGTACAATACTCCGGGCAATCCGGAAGCTGTTGCGCTCTTCACCGTAGGTTTTTATCAGATGAGCCAGTCTGGCTTCCGAAGTATTGTTCACGATGTCGGCAGCGGTCACTTTTTGCCTGGGACTGTAACGCATATCCAGAGGAGCGTCGTGCTGGAAGCTGAACCCCCGGCCGCCCCCGTTCAACTGCAATGAGGAGAGCCCCAGGTCTAAAAGTATGCCGTGCACCGGCGAGAAATCATACTTGTGGCAGATAGTCTGCAGATTTACGAAGTTGTCGTTCACCAGGAGGACGGAATCTTTATATCTTTCCAGCTTCTTTTCAGCTTTTTCTATAGCCTTGGGGTCGGCGTCAATGCCTAATAATTGTCCGCCGGGTGAGCTGTTTTCCAGGATAGCGGTGGCATGTCCGCCGCCGCCAACGGTGCAATCTATATAGCGCCCCCCCGGCTGTACCGACAGGGCATGGAGGGCTTCCGTGAGAAGAACCGGAGTATGGCTGGGGGTCGTTCGGTGGGTAACCATCAACTGGTCTCCAGACTTTCTATAATCTGCCAGGCCTGTTGCTGGCTAATATTCTTCTCTTCCTCCCATGATGTTTTACTCCAGATTTCAAGGTACATGTTGGAACCGGCAATTACCACGTCGTCGGTT
>JASFHJ010000136.1:0-4799 GCA_050123255.1 Dehalococcoidia bacterium | reverse complement strand
GACCCAGATTTCCTATGTCTTCATCGCCGACGACCTGGTCTACAAGATAAAAAAGCCGGTGGACTTCGGCTTTCTGGATTTCACCACCCTGGAAAAACGCAATTACTACTGCCGGAGAGAGATTGAACTGAACCAGCGACTTTGCGCCGATACCTACCTGGAAGTGGTGAGTATCAACAGTGACGGTCAAAGCTACAAAATAAACGGACCGGGAGAAACGGCAGAGTATGCGGTCAGGATGCGCCTCTTGCCGCGCGAATCGATGATGGACGTCCTGCTTTCTCAGGACAGGGTTACACCAAAAATGCTGACCGATGTCGCGGAAATACTCGTGGAATTTCACCGCCAAGCCGCCACCGGAGATGAGATCAACGCCATCGGCGGCATCGAGGCGGTTATCAAGAACACTCAGGAGAACTTCGAGCAGACGGAGCCGCATATCGGTACTATCGTATCCCGGGAGACTTTTCAGAAAATCAGGGACTACACGGAAGGTTTCATCCGTGACAATACCGCGCTGTTTCACCGTCGTGCCGACGAGGGGAAAATCAGGGACTGCCACGGCGACCTGCACGCCGCGCATATCTGCTTCGGGGAGAAAATCTGCATTTACGACTGCATCGAGTTCATCGACCGGCTGCGTTATACCGACGTGGCGGCTGATATCGCCTTCCTGGCCATGGACCTGGACCATTACGGCAGGACGGACCTGTCCGAAATATTCGTTAATGCCTACGTGGAAAAGAGCGGGGACAAGGAGTTGCTGCAGATGTTGAATTTCTACAAATGCTATCGCGCCTACGTGAGGGGTAAGGTAGGCTGTTCCCAGTACGAAGACCCCCATATACCCCGGGAGGACAAGGGGGAAATCCTGGCCAACACCCGGAGCTATTTCGAGCTGGCAAAGAGCTATACGGAGTGATGAGATGAAAAAAATATTGATAATAACAGTATTTGTAGTATTAGCCGGACTTTTAATGTTATTTCCATCCTGCGAAGACAACCAGCAAGAATCATCATTTAACTTCATCTTTAAATACGGCGTAACTGCCAGAAATATACTTGATACGTTCCAGGGGACGTTCACCAAAGATATGGTCCTGGACCCCTCGATTACGACAGAGCTTATACTCACCGAAGCGGAGATGGACAGTATTTATCAAAAGATGGTAGAGATAGACTTCTTCAGCTACCCGGATGAGTTTGAGGTAGATGTATCCGGAAGCGAACTGATAGGAATCGTAACGCCATATTCCACCTATTATTTCCAGGTCGAATATGCATCGGGTACTAAAGAATTGAAATGGGAAGACGAAATCACCAATACTGATGAAGAAGCGGATAAACTAAGAGAACTTATCGATCTAATTATAACCATTATCGAATCAAAAGCGGAATACCAGGCGTTACCGACGCCCAGCGGAGGTTATATGTAATGGTGAATTCTTTTCAAATCATACCGGTGAGCAGCGACGATAAAGCCTGGATTACCAGCCTGCTGAAAGAATGGTGGGCCGGTCCACTAATAGTGACACGCGGTAAACTGCACCTGGCTGACGAATTGCCCGGATTTATCGCCGTACATGATGGAATGCCGGCAGGACTCATAACATATGATGTCGTCGGGGACGAGTGCGAAATCGTCACTATGAACAGCCTTGTAGAAAACCGGGGAATCGGGACGGCACTGATTAGTGCCGTGAGCAATATCGCCCTCAAAGCCGGCTGCCGTCGTATCTGGCTGATAACCACCAACGATAACACCGCGGCGCTGCGTTTTTACCAGAAAAAGGGCTTTTCACTGGTGGCGGTACATCGTAACGCCATCGAACGTTCACGCCAGCTGAAACCGGAAATTCCCGAAACGGGCAACGACGGCATCCCCTTACGCGATGAAATCGAGCTTGAGATAGTCCTCGGTTAATCAAGGAGGTAGTATGTTGACAGGTCTGCACCTTTTATTGACCTACATGTGTAATTCAGAATGTGATCACTGTTTTGTATACAGCAGTCCTCGTGCTCGTGGTACGTTCACTCTCAAGCAGATACGGCAATTGCTCGACGAAGCAGAAAAAATCGGCACCATAGAGTGGATATACTTTGAAGGCGGCGAGCCCTTTCTCTTCTATCCTATCATGATCGAGGGGATTAAATTAACCCGTCAACGGGGATTTAAAGCAGGCATCGTTACCAATTCTTACTTCGCCACCGATCCGGACGATATAGAGACCTGGCTGAAACCGCTCGGCGAACTGGGCATAGCCGATTTCAGAGTCAGTAATGACCCTTATCATTTTGACGATGCCGATGACAACCCTGCCGTACATACCCAAAAAGTCGCCCGAAAACTCAACCTGCCCGTGGCTGATATTCACATTGAAAGCCCTTCGGTTATTATCGATACGCCTGAAGATATAAATAAGGGAAAGCCGATAATCGGCGGCGATATCATGTTCCGGGGCAGGGCGGTGGAAAAGCTGACGGCCGACCTTCCGCGCCGGCGCTGGGAGGAATTCACGGAGTGTCCCCATGAAGAACTCGAATCTCCTGCCAGAGTCCACCTCGATTCATACGGTAATGTCCATCTGTGCCAGGGTGTAAGTATGGGAAATTACCGGGATACGCCGTTATCGGAATTGGTTAAGAATTATGACGCTGCTTCCCATCCCATATGCGGGCCTCTGGTTAAAGGCGGTCCGGCGTTACTGGCAAGGGAATATCAGGTAAATCACGACGACATGTTTGTTGATGCCTGTCACTTCTGCTATCTTGTACGCCTGGCACTAATGGATAAATTCCCGCAATATTTGACTCCGAGACAGGTCTACGGACTAGAATAATAGTGCGTAGTGAGATAAACAAAAGGTAAAGAAGAAGAAGAATTGAGAGAGCCGTTTACCGAATATATAGAAAAAGAAATCGAGTCCGGTTTCGTACTCATCGCCTGCGGACTTCCCGGCACCTGGAAAACCGAGACCACCGAAGAGGTGGCTAAAATCAAGGGATGCAAGCTACTCCGTACCGATATCATCCGGCTTGAAGTGCTGAAAAACGAGGATATCTTCGATGAGAAGGTAGCCAGCAATATGAGCAAGCGGACGCAGGTTTACGACGAGATATTCCGGCAGGCCGGGGCAGCAACCCAGAGCGGCGGCTGCGTTATCCTGGACGCCACCTTCGTAACGCAGCCTTTACGGCAGCGCGCCGCCGGGATAGCCGCAAATAATAACAAGACATTCATAATCTTACAAACGGATTGCCCCCAGGAAGTCTCGATTAAGCGGATACTGGCCCGCACCAGGGACGAGTACGTGTCCAACGCTCTCACCGAGGAAGCCTATCTGAACAATAAGAAAAAATTCGAACCGGTGGATCTCGACGACCTGAAGAGCCGGTACCCGGATTTGGACATCATCCACCTGGTAGTCGATACCGCGGAAGACCCGCCGGACGCCTGGTATATCACTAAACGTGAACAGCGTTAGCGAATAACATGAAGATAGATTTACACGTTCATACCAGCACCGGCTCCGACGGTGTCCTCACCCTGGCGCAAGTCTTTGAAGAAGCGGAAAAGCGCGGCATCGACCTGCTTTCCGTCACCGACCACGATGCTATCCACCACCAGGGACAGGCGATAACCCTAGCCGGAGAACACAACATCGACTATCTAACCGGGGTGGAACTAAACGTTTCTCTTGCCTGCCGGGGGAAAAGCGTTTCGCTGGACTTTCTCGGGTACGGGTATGACTATGAAAATCAGGCACTCCAAGACAAGCTGCGCCTGATAGTAGACCACCGGGGGATAAGGGCTCGGCAGATAATGGACAATCTTAACGCCGAGTTCCGCCGCGAGAGTGTCCCTCTGCTGACCGAAACCGACCTGCAAAAAATGAAGGAGGGAGTGGACGGCATATTAAGTAGACCTCACATAGCGGACTACCTGATAGCCAAGGGAATCGTCACGGACCGGCAGGAGGCTTTTGACAAATACCTGGTGAAATGTGATGTTCCTAAATATCCTCTCCTGATTGAAGAAGCCGCCGGGCTTATCCGGAATGCCGGTGGGAAAGGAGTGCTGGCGCACCCCAACGACCCCAACGGCACATCGTTGATAAGCGTTACCAGCGACCTGGAAGAACAGGGCAATATCATAAAAGAGAATATTCTGCCCTACATCGACGGCATAGAATGCTGGCATTCCCGGAACGACGACGCCACGACGCAATACTATATGGAGTTCTGTAAAAAGCACGACTTGCTGATGACCGGCGGCAGCGACTGCCACCAGAAGCCGGTATTGCTCGGGACGGTGCCGGTACCCGATTTCGTGGCGGGGCAGTTCAGGTAGTAGAAGTAACCTTAAATATTTTCGCCCTGGTAAATTCCGTTGTAGCCTTCCGAGGAGCCGGTCAGTTCCAGAAAAACCAGCTGGGTGATACGGGCGTTTTTCTCCAGGCGGATGCCCCGGCTGTTATAGACCACCAGCAGGGACTGGGAACGGCCCTCGTAACCGGCGTCCCAGACCGCCGTACCGATGGTCACCCCGCAGCGCAGCAGGCTGGAGCGCGGCCGCCCCAGCGCCATGATATTTTTGGGAAGATGCACAATCTCGTTGTAGGTAACCAGGTAGGTCCCCGGTATTAGCTCGATGGCGCCCAGCCCGTCGAAAACCAGCGGTGAAACGTCGGATATAACCCGCTGGCTGTTATCGAAAGCTATCCTGCCCGCCGACTGTATTACCGAAACATCGTGCAGCGTCAGCTCAAAGCCGTTGGTCTGTAGCTGTGTATCAAGGT
>JASFHJ010000135.1:0-4819 GCA_050123255.1 Dehalococcoidia bacterium | reverse complement strand
CCTGCTCCTGGTAGTCTCCTTAATGGGGATATTACTTCTTTTCGCCATGTTTACCGGAGTGTTCGGTTTCATCCCTATTTACGCCGCCGATATAGGCGCCTCCGACAGCCAGCTGGGCATCATTACCATGATCAACCTGGGCGTTTCGGCAATCGGTACCCTGCTGGCAGTGTGGATATGGGAAAGACTGGGATTTCGCTTTACCATTATCCTGAGCGGTCTGTTGATAGGCATCAGCATGGCGGCAATACCGTCGATCGATACAACCTGGGGACTGATGGCCATCCAGACGAGCTACGGTCTGGGCAGCGGTATCCTGACAACGCTTTTCATGGTGCTCAGTATTCGCGGTTTGCCGCAGCACCAGCAGGCGACCGCCATGGGTGTTTTCCAGGCGTTCTACGCCGTGGGCATGCTCGCCGGCCCGCTTATTTCCGGGTTCCTGGGCAGCGGCCTGGGGTTGTCGAACGTATTCTATCTTTCGGCTAGCCTCACCCTACTGATAGCAGTACTGGCATTGCTGCCCGTGTTTTCACGGCGTTCACTGGGATAAATTTCAGGAGGCGCCGGGGGACATTATGAGGCGGTATGCATTTCATCTTCTTGACATTCCGATTGCATCGTTGCATTGTTATATAGATGGTAGAGAAGGAAAGTGAGTCAAGACCGGTAATAGTAATCACCATGGGCGATGCCTCCGGCATCGGCCCCGAGATAACCGTCAAAGCCCTCCTCAACCCCCGGATAGCGGAAATCTGCCGTCCGCTGGTGGTCGGTGACGGCGACGTACTGCTGCAGACCATCAATTCACTGGAAACTTCCCTTGCTTTGAACCACGTCGATAGTGTACCGGACATCTTCGACCGGTCCGGTACGGTGAATATCCTCGACCTCGACAATCTTGAGCAGGATGATGTCGTCACCGGTAAAGTGTGCCGTGCCTGCGGTAAGGCCGCCATGGAGTACATAGAGAAAGCTGCCGGACTAATTATGAAAAAGAAAGCCGCCGCCCTGGTAACAGCGCCGATAAACAAGGAAGCGACCATACAGGCGGGTTACGGCGACGTGGGACACCTGGAATACCTGGCACGTATCACCGGAGTCAAAGAATACGCTACCATGCTGGTTTCCGGCAGCCTGAGAGTGGTTCACTTAACGACTCACTACTCTTTAAAAGAAGCCTGTAAACTGGTAACCAGGGGAAAAATCATGGGCAGGCTACGGTTAACCCACGATGCCTTCCGTAAATGGGGAATAGCCCGTCCCCGGCTCGGTGTGGCGGCGCTGAATCCCCACGGCAGCGAGGGTGGACTGTTCGGCAGCGAGGAAATGGATGAAATCCTTCCGGCTGTACAGGAAGCCCGGACAAAGGGAATCGATGCCCGGGGACCCTACCCGGCCGATTCTATCTTTACCAGAGCCCTGAACGGTGAATTCGACGCGGTACTCGCCATGTACCACGACCAGGGGCACATTGCCGTGAAGGTGCATGGATTCGAGCGGAGCATCAGCATCGCCCTGGGTTTGCCGTTCATCCGTACTTCGGTAGACCACGGTACGGCTTTCGATATCGCCGGTAAAGGTATCGCTGATTCCCGGAGCCTCGAAGAAGCGATAAAAGCGGCGGTGAGTCTAACCAGGGGTAAGTTGCAGACATAGGTGATATCTCATGTTCGGTTATTCGGAGAAATCCAGCTCTCCGACTAGCTCATGAAATCCGGCTATCATCCTTGATATTTCCCGATTATTGTTCTTGTATATTTCTTTAATTTCGGCTTCCCTCAGCATGGCCGACTGGCGGTTCTGGTGTATTTCAAAATACTGGAGTTTGGGCTCTTTACCGAAACCCGAGATATTACTATCATTCCTGATTTCCAGTAATCTGTCTTTAAGCTCTCTGGAATTACCGATGTAGTACGAACCGTTATCAAAATTCAGGATGTACACGTAAAACTCTTCTCCAAGGCTTTCAGCTTCCCTGGGTCTGAACGAACCGGGTATGTATTTATTATCTATACTGTTCTGATTGACAATCCTTCGCTTTCTCATTACCGTGCTCATAAAAATAACCTCCACCTGATGCCGGCGTTTGCGGTATATTTTACCGACAACCCATCAGGTTAAATTCATATGTAAAAAACCTAAAGACACTATCATGTCTTATCAACATACGTTCCGTAAGCCCTTGTTTTGGTGGTGAACGGGAGAACCGTATCGTGCTCACTCAGGCCGGGGTTCTTCCAGAATCTATCGCTCCTGGGATGTGATTTAGCCTGAAGAGTCCGGCGGTACTTCGGGTCGAGCCTTGTCTTCATTGCCGGAGATAATACTTCATAATTTATACGCGTGCTCATATTAATCCTCCCCTATATTATTAAGGATAGCGACCTTGTCCGGCGCTGCAAATCCGTCATTGGTAATGATTTTGCAGGTACTTTCTACCTTTATACTAAAGGTTAGTATTTTATTAACCATGAAATTACAGAAGGAAAACCGCTCCGAGTCCGGGACAACTAAAAAGAGTCTCGACAATTTGTTATAATATACGTGATATTCATTGTAGATTGATGAGGAAAAACATGCCGGGAACCGCCGGAGGAGTATACACCGTCATTGCGGAGTTAATACAATCCAGAGAAATACAGATCGGTAAGAAAAGAAATAACCAGTTCTTTACAAAGGGTTTTTATGCGTACGTCGGCTCGGCGCTAAACGGGCTGGTCAAACGACTGGAAAGGCACCTCGGCAACCGGAGAAACATGCACTGGCATATCGACTATTTACTGGAAAACGCTGCTGTCAGAGAAATACTGTTTACGGCAACGGACGAGAATCTGGAGTGCTCCATCGCCCGTTCCCTATCCGCGAAATTGCCGGCTGTCCCCGGTTTTGGATGCAGCGACTGCCGATGCCGCTCTCATCTTTTTTATAATCCGGATATGCAGAATCTGGTCACCGAAGTGACGAATAGTATTCAGCATAATAACCTGGTCGTTCTAACAAAGGTCAGTGATCTCACGGGAGGACATGATGGATTTAAAGCTGGAAGGTAAAATAGCCCTGGTGACCGGAACGGGCAGCCAGGTGGGATTCGGTAAAGGCATCGCCGTCAAGTTAGCCGGGGAAGGCTGTGACGTTATTTGCGCGGATATCGATTTAGCCGGTGCGGAGCAGACCGCCCGGGCCGTCAGGGCGCTGGGCAGGAAATCATTGGCATTGAAGGTAGACATCACCAGTAAGTCCGAAGTTGACGCTGCCGTCGGTAAAGCCCTTGAGGAATTCGACCACGTAGACATTCTGGTGAACTGCGCCGGACGCGCCAGCGGTATCAGGCCCTTTGTCGATAGCACCCAGGATATGTGGGATATAGATATCGATATCAATCTCCGGGGCACCATGAACGTAACCCGGGCATTGCTGCCTCACATGCTGGGAAGGCACTACGGTAAGATAGTGAATTTCTCCACCCATGCCGCCCATCAGCCCACCGGACTGGCCGGCGCCGCCGTTTACGTAGCTGCCAAGTCCGGCACGGTCATGTTCAGCAAAACCCTGGCCGGTGAGGTGGGCGCCGAAGGCATCAACATCAATATCATCGCGCCCGGACCGGGAGCCACCAACTTTCACCGGGTCAGCGGGGGCGACCCACGTATGGCCGACCTGGTAGACGACCTGGCTAAAGCCGGGAAGACAACCACTCCGGAGGATATCGCCAACGCCACGGCTTTCCTGGTATCGGATGTCTCCAGCAAGCTTTCCGGTCAGGTTCTCGAGGTTTCGGCCCCGATGGGCAGCCGCAGCAGCTAAACGAAGTAATGATTTGAGGAGAATAGAAATGGATAGAAACATACCCGGCGGTTACGCAGGAAAGATTCTCAGGATAAATCTGACGGACGCTACTATCAAAACAGAAAATCCGGATAATACGTTTTATCGCAGGTACATGGGCGGAACAGGGTTCATAGGCTATTTCCTGCTTTCCGAATTACCCCGAAAGACTAACCCGCTCGGCACTGAAAATAAACTGATATTCGCTCTGGGGCCGGTGACGGGAATGGCGATGGTCGGCAGCGGACGCAGCTCTATCGGGGGTAAATCACCGCTCAGCGGCGGCATTGCGCTATCACAGGTCGGTGAATACTGGGGAGCCGAACTAAAACGTGCCGGTTACGATTGCGTGATAGTTGAAGGCAAAGCGGAGCAGCCGGTATACATATCAATCATCGACGGAGAGGTAAATATCAAAGATGCCGGACACCTCTGGGGCAAAACCACCAAGGAAACCCAGCAGATAATCCGGAGCGAGCTAAACGACGATAAAGTCAGGGTTGCCATGATAGGCCCGGGCGGTGAGAACCAGGTGAAATTTGCCTGTATCATGCACGGTCTGTACGACGCCGCCGGCCGAGGCGGTCTGGGGGCGGTAATGGGCTCCAAGAATCTCAAGGCGGTGGCGGTGAGGGGGCATACCACTCCGCCGGTCGCGGATAGTGCCAAGCTCGGCGAACTGAGAAAATGGCTTACCCAAAGTGTGGATAACTCACCGCATCTCAAAGGCTGGCATGATTTCGGGACAGGATTTGACATGGAAACTCTGGAGAAGGTTGGTGAACTGCCGGTGCGTAACTGGCGGGACGGCCTCTTTCCCGGTGTGAAAAATATCAACGCAATCACTCTTTCTAAAACCCTCGGAGAAGGCATGGACAGCTGTTATTCCTGTCCGGTGAGGTGTAAAAAGAAGCTGAAAGCCGATGAACAAAAGCGTTATGACTCCGATTACGGCGGTCCGGAATACGAAACGCTGTCGGCACTGGGCAGC
>JASFHJ010000134.1:0-4853 GCA_050123255.1 Dehalococcoidia bacterium | reverse complement strand
GTGGCAGAATCGAAATATGAGAAATACGTTACTCGAAAAGCGGAAGTAATCCTGGGACCAGGGCCCGACGGAGTTATTAAATTCGGTATCCCCGAAACATATAAAGTACCCCCGGACGCCCCGACCACCGGACCAAGGTTGATATTCTCCAATGACAATGTGAAAGAAGCCACCACCAAAATCGAGTACGGCTGGGTTATGGGTGATATGACCTTGCTTAGAAGCGACGAGGGCTACGGTGCGCACAAACATGATTATCCCGAGATTTTCATGTTCTTCGGCAATGACCCGCAGGATACCAGCTATTTAGGGGGAGATGGAGAGTTCTGGCTGGGCGAAGGCGACGACACGGAAAAAATCAAGTTCGATGAATCCTGCAGCTTCTATGTGCCCGCCGGTCTCGGTCATTTCCCGCTGTTCTTCAAGAATGTCAAGAGCCCTATCATGATGGGCGTTATCGTACCTGTAGTCGGCGACTTTAAAATAATCCCGATATCACGCTGAAAAACATACATAAAAAATACCATAAGCAGGTGTATTCATCAGGATTGGCTGGAACTGAAGATAGCGGTGTTCATTATGGATACGTGAGTTTCAGTGTGCTCGGAAAAAGCCGCGAGCAAGCTCCGGTTCCCGCCGGTGAGAAGACGTAAAAATACCTGAAAATCCCGTTGCGGCAATGCCAGGCCGGGGAAATACCCGGGGATTTAATCAACGGGGCATAATGTCTATGCTGCGGCGTCGGCAGGCTGTCACCGTAATTACCTGCAACTCTCATATATTTCGGGATATTCTGAGGTTTTATAGATCGATATTGAGGTAGTCAGTTTTCTCCGGAAATTATCACTACATTTTGGGAATAATTGTGCCGGATATTGACATTTGACGAATTCAGGAATATACTTTTTTTAACCTCCCAAACCGGTACAGTTTAAGATGTTCAATATCTTAAACGAAGGAGGAATTGCCTATGAAATCTCACTCACTTCAAAACCTCGTTCAAAAAATCTTCAGTGACGAAAATGCCAGACAGCAGTTTACGGCAGACCCGGAAAGCGTTATTTCACAATACCCTCTTGGCGAACACGAGAAAAAGGCGGTGTTAAACACGCACGCCAGGCTCGGACTTATAACCTCTGATTCAACCCAACTGGAACAGGCTGTCCGCCCGTTCACCTGGTGGATTTAGATCCAGATCGATTACGCGCGATGTGGTGGGAGAAGCAGTTCAGGCTGTTTAAAGAAGAAGTAGATTCAACTCTTACAACTTTATCCGACACACCCGTTTTGTTGAAAATGGCCACCGAGTCTTTAGCGCAATACACTGATGAGGCGGCGATTTCAAATAAAACAACCCGACCCTGGCCTTTATTACCTTTAGTGGTCAGTGAGACTATTTCTAATCGGTACAGGCACGTAATTCCGGTTGCCGCCGCACTCCAGTTCCTCAGAGCCGCCGCAGATATTATTGATGATATCGAAGATGCGGATTCACCGAAATCACTATCAAATAAATATGGCCCGGATTTAGCCATCAATCTAGCGACTGCCTTAATCTTCCTGTCGGAAACAGCTATCACCCGTTTAAAGAAGACAAACGTGGAAAACGGTACTATTCTACTCGTAATGGATAAAATTTATTCATACCATATTAGTGCCTGTTCGGGGCAACATGCGGACTTAACCCTTACCCTGGATTCCGCGATATCCGAAGAAGAATACCTTGAGGTAGTCAGGATGAAATCCGCTTTTCAGGTCGAATGCGCCTGCCACGTCAGCGCCTGGCTGGCAACTCCGGATAAAGAGCTAATCGACCTTCTAACCAGGTTCGGGCAAAGCGTCGGCATGGCAGTCCAACTCGCCAACGATATTCAGGGTATTACCCGGGGGAGGGATATCCTGAAGAAGAAAATCACCTTACCGGTTATTTACACCCTGACTCACGAGGACAACGATGTGAGTAATCAACTAAGATCTCAATACAGTCGTTTATCCGAACCAACGTCTGACGTTACGCAAATTAAAAATCTACTCTTCCGTTGTGGTGCCATCCATTACGTAACGGTAAAGCTTGAAATGTACAAACAGCAGGCTCTCGACGTTCTCTTGAATTTGGAAAACGAAGGATACGACGTTGAGCGGTTGATGCTTTTTCTGAACTGATGCGATGAGGTTAACATGCGGCGGGTAAAAAACAAATTCTCTGAGCTGTGCAAAGGCCGTAACCGGTTTCTGCTGGCCCTGTTTTTATTGTTGACCCTCTCTATTCTGGTCTTGTCCCTGTTGTTTTTTCCCTTGAGTATGGATAAGCCGTATATGGGAGTAACCCTTTCCATTAAAAATGGAAGTTGGGAAGTTTCCGCCGTAGATACGAACGGTCTGGCAATTCAAGCCGGAATAGAGGCAGGAGATAAGCCGGCAGAAATCAACGGACAACCGGCACCGATATTTCTGGAAAGATACGAAAAGCACGGTACGGTTTACGGATTACTGATTACCGAACTGGAGGTTATTAACGATGATGACAACTTAATATCAATAGCCCTCGAAGATGCGTCTCAATCATGGGAATCGTTGACCGAATTATCCACGTGGTTCATTGTCTGTATCATTTTCTGGGTAACCAGTTTTTACATCTTCTTGAAGAAACCGGACAATCAGGCAGCACGTCTTTTCTGTTTATGCGGAGTAGTCTTCAGTTTAGCCATAAGCAGCCAATTAGCCGCTGAAAGAGTAATCCCCACCGCATCCTGGTCTGCCATTATCAGTTCTATTATCGCTCCATGGGTATTGTTACACTTCTTTATCGTGTTACCCGAGGAACGGGTCCGACTCCGCGCAGCGCCACTGGTATATCTGATCTATCTTCCGGCGGCGGTTCTGCTAATACTCTACCCTCTGGTCGGCTATGCCGATGGCCAACCGCTGATGGGGTTCCGGATCGTCAGGTTAATCGAGTATCACATAGGATTTATAGCGGTCGCGATAATAGCAGTACTTAATTACGTACGTGCTACTTCTATCAGAACACGTCAACAAATGAAAATAGTCCTGATAGCCTGCTTACTGGCTTTAGTTCCCCTTATGATGATACTCCTGATTTCAATCCTGGGACAACATTTAATTCCCTCGGGATTTAATATCATTTTCATTGCTTTTATACCACTTGGCATAGGATATGCAATTATTAAGGAGAAACTGCTGGATATAGATCTGGTAATCAGGCGGAGTCTGGTATATACCCTGATAATCATAGTAATGGCGGTAATATTATCAAGTGCTCTTTTTATCGGAATAACCTTTCAAGAGTCTTTCGATACCCCCGAGCAGATTCTCCTGGCCCTGGCGCTCGGTATTCTGTCTACTATCCTTTTCGGTCCGATAAAAAGAGGGATCGAGATTGTTATCGACAAAGCGTTTTATAAGGACAGGTATGATTACCGTCAGATAATCCAGAATTTAAGTAACGCTTTAAAACTGCAAAACGATACTACCAGCATATCACGTCTTATCGTCGGTACTTCGGTTAATACCCTTAACCTGGCCGGAGCATGTTTGTTCGTGCACACGCAACAAGGTTCGCTGGAATTAAAAGCTTCCCAGGGTACGTTCTCTGATGTAGACAAATTACAAAAGGTGCAAAATCTGGTACGTCAACCGGATAACAGGATTGATTTTCCTGATTCCATGTCAGGTATTGACCCGGATATAGCATTTCTAATTCCTCTTTTTACGGCTGAAAAAAATGTCGGCGTTTTATGTCTCTCTCCTAAAAACACCGGCCAATATTTTTCATCAAGTGATTTTTATCTGATACAGGGTTTAGCATCCATTGCGGCGTTAACTCTGCACAGCGCTCTACTTGTCCGCGATGTTAGTATCCGCGATACCTTTGTATCTATTGCATCTCACGAACTCAGAACACCGATGAGCTCAATTATGGGTTATACGGAACTCCTGCTTAAGAGGAATCCTCCGCCGGAGATACGCGAACAGTGGCTTAAGCATATTATTGATAACAGCAGATTTATTTCCAAGATAATAGACGATCTATTAAATGTTTCCCGGATTCAGACCGGTAAAATCGCCCTGAAGATAGAAGGTATGGATGTATCCAGTTTAATCACTAAAAGGCTGGAAATTATCAAAGAAATCAATGACACCCATAGATTCCAGCTGAATATTGATAGCCATCTTCCCAAACTGGCGGCGGACCATGATAAGTTAGGTCAGATTATCGGGAACCTCCTCGACAATGCGGTGAAGTATAGTCCGGATGGAGGAAACATCGTCATTTCAGCCTACCCGGATAGAAAAAAGGACCGTATTATTATCAGTATCGCTGACAAAGGGATAGGGATCAGCCCGGAAGACCAGGACTCCCTGTTCACGACTTTTCACCGCATACAAAGACCTGAAACGCAGGCCATCAGAGGGAGCGGCCTGGGACTTTATATCGTCAAGGAATGGACCGAGGCGATGGACGGCGAGATATGGCTGGAGAGTGAGCTGGATAAAGGCTCGACGTTCTACGTAGCGTTTCCGGTATTTGATGATAGAACGTCCGTATGATGTAGATCAATAATGTGATAATAGATAATCATACTTGTTGGTAAAGGTAGAAGAGTTACTAAACAATTGGAAGAGCCTTAGTGACCTTTTTACCGTGGTTATCATTTATGTATTTCAAGTCCGTTTCAGGAACCTTTATCCGTCATCGAAGCCGCAACTTTCAAGAGCGTGATTTCATCTAAAAAGTCGGTAAGCCAACTTTCCATTACAAAGTAAGTAGTACCATCATTCCAGGTAATATATATCATAGTACGGCTGGCATCATTGAAAATTCCCTTTTT